>NZ_JBSFOK010000002.1:165843-378360 GCF_053587635.1 Streptomyces sp. NPDC003635
GGTGGGGGTGGGGGTCGTTCTGCGTCTGGTCCTGCGGTGGGGGTGGGGGTCGTTCTGCGTCTGGTCCTGCGGTGGGGGTGGGGGTCGTTCTGCGTCCGGCCCCGCCGTCGGGGTGGGAGTCGCTCTGCGTCCGGTCCTGCGGCGGGAGCGGGTGGCGCTCTGCGTCTGGTCCTGCGGTGGGGGTGGGGGGCGTTCTGCGTCGGGTCCCGCGGCCGGGGTGGGGGGGCGCTCTGCGTCGGGTCCCGCGGCCGGGGTGGGAGTCGTTCTGCGTCGGGTCCCGCGGCCGGGGTGGGAGTCGCTCTGCGTCCGGTCCCGCGGCCGGGGTGGGAGTCGCTCAGTGTCCGGCCCCCCGTCGGGGTGGGAGTCGCTCTACGTCAGTTGGGGCGGCAGTGGGGTGGCGTGGGTCACGATCAGTCCTGAGACCGCTCGGGTCAGGGTGACGTACAGGCGGCGCAGGCCGGTGCGTTCGTCGGGTTCGGCGTCCACCACCGCCTGGGGTTCGTCCAGGACCACGTAGTCGTACTCCAGGCCCTTCGCCAGTGACGCGGGGACCAGGGTGAGGCGGGTGTCCGCCGTGGTCTCCTCGCCGGGGGAGAGGTGGCCGATGCCCGCCGACGCCAGCGCCCGCGCCAGTTCCGGCACGCGCGCGTCCGCCGCGATCAGGCCCGTGGAGCCCTCGTTCCGCAACAGTTCCTCGCACGCCGTCACCACCTCCGCCGTGCCGCCCACCGGCCGCACCTCGAAGAACCCCGGGTTCTCCCGGACCGAGGCCACCGGTGTCAGGCCCGGAGCGATGTGCGGGAGCAGCCGGGAGGCGTACGTGATCACGTCCGTGGGGACGCGGAAGCCCGCCGTCAGCTCCTCCACCACCCCGTCCGCCTTGCCCAGATGCGACAGCGCCTCCGCCCAACTCCGCGTCGCCCAAGGCGTCGTACCCTGCGCGAGATCGCCCAGCACGGTCGCCGACCCCGTCGTACAGCGCCGCCCCACCGCCCGGTACTGCATCGGCGACAGGTCCTGCGCCTCGTCCAGCACCACATGCCCCAGCGAGTGCGTCCGCTGGACCAGGTCCATCGCCTCGTCGATCAGCACCGCGTCCGCCGCCGACCACTTCGCCGACTTCACCGACCGCACCGGCCGCGTCCACAGGATCGTCTTCCGCTCGTCCTCGCCGAGCAGCCCGTCCGCATGCTCCGCGAGGAACTCCGCGTCCGTCAGCAGCCGCAGCACGAGCTTCGCCGGTTCGACCGCCGGCCAGATCGCCTTCACGGCCGCCTTCACCGCCGTGTTCCGCGCCACCGCGTCCTGCACCCGGTCGTCCGGCGCCTCCCCGGACCGCTCCATCTGCACCAGCACCGCGTGCGCGATCCGCTGCGGAAGAGCGTCCCGGGCGGCGCCGTACCGGATGTCCCGGTCCAGCAACTCCCGGACGATTTCCTCGAGTTCGTAGGCCGGCACCCGCCAGCGTCGCGACCCGCGGACCACCACGACCGGCTCCGTCGGAAGCGTCACATGCGAGTACAGCGCCCGCCGCAGCACCTCCGCCATCCGCGCGTCGCCCTTCACCAGGGCCGCCGCCGCCTCGTCCGTGCCGCGCACCTCCACATGCCCGACCAGGTCATCGACGGTGGCCTGGCGGACCGTCAACTCACCCAGTGCGGGCAGCACTTGCTCGATGTAGTGCAGGAAGGACCGGTTCGGGCCGATGACCAGCGTCCCGGTCCGGGCGAGCCGCTCGCGGTGCGCGTACAGCAGATACGCCACCCGGTGCAGGCCCACCGCCGTCTTCCCGGTCCCGGGGCCTCCCTGCACACACACCGTGCCGCCGAGCCCGGACCGGACGATCTCGTCCTGCTCGGGCTGGATCGTGGCGACGATGTCCCGCATCGGGCCCACGCGCGGCCGCTCGATCTCCTGCTGGAGCAGCTTGCTCGTCCGCGCCGCCTCCGCCGGGTCCGACAGATGCTCGTCCTCGTACGCGGTCAGGTCGCCGCCCGTGTAGCCGAAGCGGCGGCGCAGCGCCACGTCCATCGGGTCCTTCTTGGACGCCCGGTAGAACGGCTGCGAGACCGGCGCCCGCCAGTCGATCACCATCGGGTCGCCGACCGCGTCGTGCACATGGCGGCGCCCGATGTAGAACTGCTCGCCCTCGGCGCCCTCGGAGCGGTCCGCGCCCGGCGCGTGCAGGTAGTCGAGGCGGCCGAAGAAGAGGGGCGTGTCACTGAGGTCGGCCAGCGCCTTGATCCGCTCGTCGATCTGGCGGGCGAGCACCTCGGCGTTGACCCAGTTCGCGGTGACGTCCTTGATGTCGAGCGCCTCCACGTCCTCGCGCATGGCACGCAGCGCGGCACGGGAGGAGGCGAGGTGGGAACGCTCGCGGGAGAGGGGGTCGTCGGTGGACGTGGACAAGGGGATGCCTCCGGGGGCCTGACAGTGCGGACGCTGCGAGATGCCGTCCGGTTTCCGGCCGGACGGCGGCACTCCGGGAAGGGAGGCGGGCAAGAGCGGAGATTCTAGGTGAACGGGGGAGACGGCGGCCAACGGTTTTCCCGCCCCCCTGCCGGGCCCCCTCCGCATCCCCTAGGGGATGCGGCCCTCCTTCCCGAGGGGTACGGGTCGGTCCTGGGACGGACGGGGGCAGGGGACCGGTTCGGCCCGTAGACCGATGCCCTCCTTATGTCCCGGAATCCACCATGGAGACATGAGCGCAGCAACCATCACCCCAGCACCCGGCCGCCGGCCGGCCTCCGGAGCCAGTCCGGTCCTCGGCAGCCACCACCACCGCCTCGGCGACGCCCTGCGCGCCGTGAAGGTCTTCGCGGGAGCCGCCTTCGACGTCGTCATCCTCGGTGAGTACGGCGAGGAGGCGGGCGTCCGCCGCAAGTAGCCGTACGCCCCGCCGGCCCTGGCCCAGCCGGGGGCTCAGCTCTCCGCGAGGATCTCGTCCGCGTCGACGATCCGGTACGCGTAGCCCTGTTCCGCCAGGAAGCGCTGGCGGTGGGCGGCGAAGTCCTGGTCGATCGTGTCCCGGGCGACGACGGAGTAGAAGTGGGCCTGGTGGCCGTCGGACTTCGGTCGGAGGACCCGGCCGAGGCGCTGCGCCTCCTCCTGCCGGGAGCCGAACGTGCCCGAGACCTGGATGGCGACCGTGGCCTCCGGCAGGTCGATGGAGAAGTTGGCGACCTTGGACACGACCAGCACACTGATCTCGCCCTCACGGAAGGCGTCGAAGAGCTTCTCGCGCTGGGCGTTGGAGGTCTCGCCCTTGATGACGGGGGCGTTCAGGTGCTCGCCCAGCTCGTCGAGCTGGTCGATGTACTGGCCGATCACCAGGATCTGCTGGCCCGCGAAACGCCGTACCAGCGCCTCGGTCACCTTGCGCTTGGTGGCGGTCGTCGCGCAGAAGCGGTACTTCTCCTCCTGCTCGGCGGTGGCGTACGCGAGCCGCTCGGAGTCCGTGAGGTTCACCCGCACCTCGACACAGTCCGCGGGCGCGATGTAGCCCTGCGCCTCGATCTCCTTCCAGGGAGCGTCGAACCGCTTGGGGCCGATGAGCGAGAAGACGTCCGACTCGCGGCCGTCCTCACGGACCAGGGTCGCCGTGAGCCCCAGCCGCCTGCGAGCCTGGAGATCCGCCGTGAACTTGAAGACCGGCGCGGGCAGCAGATGCACCTCGTCGTAGACGATCAGACCCCAGTCCCGGGAGTCGAACAGCTCCAGGTGCGGGTAGACGCCCTTCCGCCTGGTCGTCAGCACCTGGTACGTGGCGATCGTGACGGGCCGGATCTCCTTCCTCGTCCCGCTGTACTCGCCGATCTCGTCCTCGGTCAGCGAGGTCCGCTTCACCAGCTCGTGCTTCCACTGCCGGGCGGAGACGGTGTTGGTGACGAGGATCAGCGTCGTGGACTTCGCCTGCGCCATCGACCCGGCGCCGACGAGGGTCTTGCCGGCACCGCAGGGCAGCACCACGACCCCGCTCCCGCCGTGCCAGAAGTTCTCCACGGCCTGCTTCTGGTAGGGCCTGAGCGCCCAGCCGTCCTCGGCCAGCTCGATCGGATGCGCCTCGCCGTCGACGTACCCGGCGAGATCCTCGGCCGGCCAACCCAGCTTCAGCAGGGTCTGCTTGATCTGCCCGCGCTCGGAGGGGTGGACGACGACGGTGTCCGGGTCGATCCGGGCGCCGACGAGGGGAGCGATCCGCTTGGAGCGCAGCACCTCCTCCAGCACCGGCCGGTCGGTGGTCGTGAGCACCAGGCCGTGGGCGGGGTGCTTGCTGAGCGTCAGCCTGCCGTACCGGTCCATGGTCTCGGCGACGTCGACGAGCAGCGCGTGCGGCACCGGGTACCGGCTGTACTGCACGAGCGCGTCCACGACCTGCTCGGCGTCATGCCCGGCGGCGCGCGCGTTCCACAGCCCGAGCGGGGTCACCCGGTAGGTGTGGATGTGCTCCGGCGCCCGCTCCAGCTCCGCGAACGGCGCGATGGCCCGACGGCAGGCGTCGGCCTGCTCGTGGTCGACTTCCAGGAGCAGGGTCTTGTCGGACTGGACGATCAGCGGTCCGTTCACGTACGCATCCCTCCGGACTGGTCCAAACGTCCAGTGTGCCTGACGGGCGGACGATCAAGGGGGGCGTCTCAGTCCTCCGCCAGCTCGGCCACTCCCGTCACCCGGTGCAGGGGGTAGGTGCGGACCTCGTCCGCCGTGTGGTCGTACGCCGTCACGAAGCCGCCCTCGACCCGGATGGGGGCGATGACGCGCTGGCTGGCGGCGCCCTCGGCGTTGACGTAGCCGATCCAGAGGGCGTCGCCGGTGAGGACGGCGGCCTGCATGGTGGCGAGGGTCTCGGCGGAGCTGGTGCGGGGGAGTTCGCCGCCGGCGAGCGGGGTGTGCTTGCGGGGGGTCGTCGAGGCCATGTCGCCCGCCCTGATCGCTCGGATCGCCGCCGACAGCAGGGTCGCGTCCGGCACCGGGGGTCCGTCCGGCACCGGCTCGGGGGCCGTGCGCGGCGGGGTGCGGTGGGCCAGGGCCCGGGTGATCAGGACGTCGCCCTCGGCGGACTCGGCGGCCGGGGCGAACCCCATCGCCCGCAGCCCGTCCAGCAGGGTGGCCGGATCGGCCTGGGCGGCCAGGACGGTCGGGGCGAGGCGGCGCAGGCGCAGGCCGGCGGCCCGCTTGTCGGCGAGGATCTCGTTCAGCACCGCGTCGTCGTCGCAGCGGACGTAGGCGGAGGCCGCGCCCACCCGGAGGTGCCCGTGCTTGCGGGCCACGTCGTCGATCAGGTACGTCAGCGGCTGCGGCACCGGCGTGCGGGAGTGGGCGGTGAGGAAGGCGTGCAGGTCGGAGGCGGACTGGCCGGAGTCCAGGGCGCGGCGGACCGAGCCGGGCGTGAAGCGGTACACCGTCGCCCCGCCCTTCGACTCCACGTCCGCGAGGATCCCGAGCATGTCGGCCAGCGGGCGCTCCAGCGGGCCGGGGGCGACCGCGGTCAGGTCCGCCTGGAGCAGGACGTGGTCCAGGGGCGCGGGCAGGAGAGGGGCGAGCAGACGGGCGGCCGCGGCGGAGGCGGTGGCCTGTTCCGGCGGGGAGAGGGAGACCGTCGCGCGGTGGTGGACGGGGAGCTTGTCGCCCGGTCCGACGGGTTCCTGACGCTGCTTGTGCTCCGGCAGACCGAGCAGCGCGCGCCCGTGGGCCGACAGGGCGCCGCGCCCGGTGACGCCGAGCCGCTCGGCCTCCTCCAGCGTCCACTCGGCGAGCTGCCCGCGCGGGTCGTCGGCCTGCTGCGGGCCGCGCAGCGGGCGCTCCCAGCGCAGCCGGGCCAGCACCGACTCGGTGCTCGGGGCGGCGCCCTCGGGCAGCCCGGCGAGCAGGGTCAGCACCCGGTGCCGTACCTCGGGGGCGGTGGAGCGGTCCAGACCCGGGCCGAGGGCTGAGAGCGTGCGGTCCTTGGCGTCCCGGCCGCCGACCAGGCCCGGGGTCCGGGTCGCCGCCAGCCACGCCTGGGCCAGCTGGACCCAGCGCAGGTCCGGGGCCAGTTCCAGCCACTCGTCGTAGGCGGGGGTCGCGGCGTACCGCTCATCGGCCTCGCCGTCGGAGGCGAGCAGGCCCGCCGCGTAGGCGAGCTCGACCCAGAACGCGGCGACCGGCTCGGAGACGTCCAGGGCGACCGCGGTGCGCTTGAGGTCGCGGACGCTGAGACCACCGGCCCGCAGCACCGCGGGACCGCCCTCGTGCCAGTCCTTCAGCAGCTCCTCCACGGTCGCGAGCGCGGTGTACGCCTGCCCGGCCGCCGTCGTGTCCACAACCTGTGGACGGTGCGTCGCGGCGGCCTCCACGGCGGGCGGCAGCGGCTCGGTCGCGCGGTGCGCGTGGCCGTCGCGCAGGTGCAGGGCCACTTCACGCGGGAGTACGACGGTCCCCGGCGCCGTCGGCAGCAGCAGCCCGCGGTCCAGCAGCCAGCGCAGACGGGGCGCCGGATCCGCGGTGACCTGGCCGTACGGCGGGCCCCAGACCAGGCGGGACAGGATGTCGAGGGACTCGGCGGGGGCCCCGGCGAGCAGGGCCGCCATCCGCTTGCGGTCGGTGAACAGCCCGCCGAGCGCGGTCACCGCGGAGACGGCGTCGTGGGTGGACGGCAGCCCGGCGGTGGTGACGATCTCCTGGATACGGCCCGGCGACATCCCCGCGGTGGCCTCCCGTACGGACGGGCCGAGACCGGTCGGGGAGGGGTGCTGCGGGGTGGGGGTGAGCAGCTCGCGGGCGGTGCGGACGAGGCGGAGCCGGTCGTTGTCGCCCCAGACGAGGGCCTGCTCGCGCAGGAGGGCGACGGCCCGGGGGAGGGCGCCCTCCACGGCGGGGTCGCCGTCGTCGCCGGCCATCAGGGCGAGGAGCTCGTCGTACGGGGCGGGGTCCGCGGCGACGGCGAGGGCCTCGGCGGTCTGCAGCGCGAAACGGTCGAGCCGCTCCAGCGCGCGGACGACGGAGGCCCGGGTGCCGGCCCTGGTCGCGAGCTGGGTGAGGTCCGTGGGGACGGGGGTGATGAGGTCGGGGCGGGCGCGCAGGAGTACGGCCAGGGAGGCGTCGTCCCGCGCGCGGAGCGCTTCCGCGAGGGAACGGGGCGAGAGTGCCGGGTCGCTCATCCGACTCACGTTAGCGGGTGGCTACGGGGAAGGGGTTGGCCTACGTCACTCGGGTGCCCCTGGCCGGGGTGCGGCACGGGGATCTCGCCCGCCCGGGCTTGCGGGTGCCGCTGCGCCCGCCGGTGCCGCCCCGGCGGCACGACTGCCCGCGGCTGCGCCCTGGTTGTGCGGGTGGGTGGGCGTCGGTCTTGCGGCGCGGCTGCCCGCGGCTGCGCCCTGGTTGTGCGGGTGGGTGGGCGTCGGTCTTGCGGCGCGGCTGCCCGCGGCTGCGCCAGTGGGTGGGCGTCGGCCTCGCGGCACGACTGCCGGTGGGCGGGCGCCGGTTCCGCGGCTGGGCTGCCCGCGGCCGCGGAGGCGGTACCTTTTGCGACGGGGTCTCAACACTGCAACCCCCGGAGGGACTTCGTGGGGATCGAGAGCGATCAGGTCGTCTTCGAGTATCTGAGCCGCGTCGGTGACGTGGCTCAGCAGCGGCAGTTGCCGTCCGGTACGCGGATGCGGTTGGTCTCCGAGCTGCGCAACGAGATCGACCGGCGCCGCGCCAAGGCTCCCGTCGACAGTCCCGCCGCCGTCCGCCGGATCATCGCCCGGCTCGGCACCCCCGATGAGGTCGTCAGCGCCGCCGGCGGCGATGGCGGTACCCCGCAGACGCCGACCGCCGCCGTCCCGGTGCAGCGGCGGAGCGGCGAGGAGCCGGTGGCCGACGTTCCCTCCCCGCCGCACCTCGCCCGTGCCGAGGAACTGGGCGACAGCGCCCTCCAGCCCGACTGGTGGCGGGTGGACTCCAGTCCGTTCGGGGCCGGTGAGGAGGTCCCCGGGTTCGTCGGCGGCGTCGAGATCCCCGAGCTGCTCAAGCCCCCGCCGCCGAGGAAGCCGCAGCAACCGAAGAAGGAGACCCCCGAGGATCGCGCCGCCGCGGAAGCCGTGGCGGAGGAGCCCGTCGGGGAAACCGTCGCTCCCCGGCGGCGCTTCTCCTGGCTCCTCCCCTCCGGCAGGACCGCGAAGCCCGGACAGACCGCGAAGACCGGACAGCCCGGCAAGAAGTGGTCCAACCCCCTCCTCCTGCTCGCCGCCGTGCTCCTGCTCGCCGGCGCCGTCATCGGCAACCTCCTCGTCCTGATCCTCGGCTGGCTCCTCGCCTACGGATCGCGCCGGCTCACCGAGGCCGAGAAGAAGGGCGCCGTGGTCGTGCTGCCCGGGCTCGCGGTCACCGCCGGTGTGGTGTGGCTGTGGGGCCGCACCGAAGGCCGCTGGGGCGAGCCGATCGCCGACGGACAGATGAACCAGGCGCTGCAGGAGACCTGGCCCTGGGTCGTGCGCGGCGCCGCCGTCGCCTCGGCGCTGTACCTGGTCTGGCGGTCGCAGAGGCAGAAGTAGGGCTGTCGTACCGGACGGGCACAATGGCCCATATGGCCTCCACACCCCGGCTCACCGTCGGCTTCGACCTCGACATGACCCTCATCGACTCCCGCCCCGGCATCCACGCCTGCTACACCGCCCTCGCGGAGCGGACCGGGACCCATGTCGACGCCGACCTGGCGATCACCCGGCTCGGGCCGCCGCTGGAGGAGGAGATCGCCAACTGGTTCCCGGCGGAGCGGGTCAGGGAGATCGCGCAGATGTACCGGGCGATGTACCCGGACTTCGCCGTGGGGGCGACCCCCGCCCTCCCCGGCGCCGCCGAGGCCATCGCGGCCGTCCGAGCCGTCGGCGGACGCGCGATCGTCGTCACCGCCAAGTACGAGCCCAACGCCAAGCTGCACCTCGACCACCTCGGCATGGAGCCGGACGCGGTGATCGGCGACCTGTGGGCCGAACGCAAGGCGGAGGCGCTGCGCGAGCACGGCGCCGCCGTCTACGTGGGCGACCACCTCGGAGACATCCGCGGCGCCCGCACGGCGAAGGCGCTCGCCGTGGCCGTGGCCACCGGACCCTACGACGAGGAAGCGCTGCGCGACTACGGCGCCGATGTCGTCCTGCCGGACCTCACGCACTTCCCCGCGTGGCTGACGGACTACTGGCCCGCCCGCGCCTGACGGCGCCCCGCGCTGATCGACTGGAAGACACCCACGCCCGCGATCAGGAATCCGACGCCCATGAGCATGCTCAGTCCGAACATGTACGTCGGAAAAGGCGTCGTTCCGAGCAGCAGCGGGGCCACCGTGACCACTGTGGCCACGGCACCGATGATGAACACGACCCCTCCGACTCGGATCAGTCGGTCACCGGGCGCGGCGGAATTCGTTTGGGTTTTGTCACGCACCGGACCAGGGTAGTTCCCTGCGCGAAGGAACAACCGGGGGACGTCTTGTCACCCGCCCGAAGACCATTAGCCTTGGTACCGGCGGGTCGAGGTCGACCCGCCCGAGTGCTATCAAGAGCCGTTTTCAGAAGCAGTTTTCCGACGAGTACGAGGACGAGGACAGACGTGCCTACCGGCAAGGTCAAGTGGTTCAACAGCGAGAAGGGCTTCGGCTTTCTCTCCCGCGACGACGGCGGTGACGTCTTCGTCCATTCCTCGGTCCTCCCCGCCGGAGTCGAGACGCTCAAGCCGGGCCAGCGAGTGGAGTTCGGGGTCGTCGCCGGTCAGCGCGGAGACCAGGCCCTTTCCGTGGTGATCCTCGACCCGACCCCCTCGGTCGCGGCGGCACAGCGCAAGAAGCCCGACGAGCTGGCCTCGATCGTGCAGGACCTGACGACCCTGCTGGAGAACATCACGCCGATGCTGGAGAAGGGCCGTTACCCCGACAAGGCCTCCGGCAAGAAGATCGCCGGGCTGCTGCGGGCGGTCGCCGACCAGCTCGACGTATAGCCGACATCACGGGAATTCGAGCGCGTCCGGGCCGAGGGCCGGCAGCAGTCCCTCGGCCGCCGCACGCGTGAGCAGGCCACGCACCGCCGCGTAGCCGTCCTCGCCGAGTCCGGCCGTGAACTCGTTGACGTACAGCCCGATGTGCTGGTCGGCGACGGCCGGGTCCATCTCCTGGGCGTGCTCCATGACGTACGGGCGGGACACATCCGGATCGTCCCAGGCGGCCAGCACCGAGGCGCGGACCGACTCCGCGAGCCGGGTCAGGGCCTCGGCGCCCAGCGACCGCTTGGCGATGATCGCGCCGAGCGGGATCGGCAGCCCGGTGGTGTGCTCCCAGTGCTCGCCCATGTCGGCGAGCTTGTGCAGACCGTAGTTCCGGTACGTGAACCGCGCCTCGTGGATGACGAGCCCCGCGTCGACCTTCCCGTCCCGCACGGCCGGCATGATCTCGTGGAACGGCATCACGACGATCTCGCCCACGCCGCCCGTCAGGGTGTCCGCGGCCCACAGCCGGAACAGCAGATACGCCGTCGACCTCTCGCTCGGCACCGCGACCGTGCGGCCCGTCAGGTCGAGCCCCGGCTCACGGGTCAGCACCAGCGGCCCGCAGCCCCGGCCCAGCGCGCCCCCGCAGGGCAGCAGCGCGTACCGGTCGAGGACGTACGGCAGCACGGCGTACGACACCTTCAGCACGTCGAACTCGCCGCGCTCGGCCATGCCGTTGGTGACGTCGATGTCCGCGAAGGTCACGTCCAGCCCGGGTGCGCCGGGGACCCGGCCGTGCGCGAGGGCGTCGAAGACGAAGGTGTCGTTCGGGCAGGGGGAGTACGCGATCTGCAGGCTCATGCCGACTTCCAACTCTCCACTACGGGTGTGAGCTTCCCGAAGCCCTCGGTGAGCGCCTGAAGCGCCTCGGGGATCCGCCAGGCGGCCCGGTCGCGCGGGCCCACCGGGTTGGAGACGGCCCGGATCTCCAGCACGGGCACCTGGTGCGCCGCGGCCGCCTCGGCGACCCCGAAGCCCTCCATGGCCTCGGCCAGGGCGGTGGGGTGGCGGTCGCGCAGGGCGGCGGCGCGGGCGGCGGTACCGGTGACGGTGGAGACGGTGAGCACCGCGCCGGTCAGGGCGCCGGTCGCGGCCGCGGTCTCCCGTACGAGTGCTTCGGGCGGACGGTGGGTGACGGTGCCGAAGCCCAGCTCGGTGACCGGCAGGAAACCGTCGGGCGTCTCGGCGCCCAGGTCGGCGGCCGTGATCTCGTCGGCGACGACGAGGGAGCCGACGGGGGCGTGCGGGGTGAAGCCGCCGGCGATCCCGGCGGAGATCACCAGGTCGTACCGGGCGCTCGCGAGGGCCGTGGCGGTACGGGCGGCGGCGCGGGCCGGGCCCACCCCGACGGCGAGGACGTCACCCGGGAACCCGGTGAGCGCGCGGGCCACCGCGTCCCGTTCGGCCGGGACGGCGGTGGCGACGAGGACGCGTACGGCAGGCGTGGTCAGTCGTCCTTCTTCAGCTTGAAGGACCACAGCCCGGTGACCGTGTTGCTCATCTCCTTGCCGTCGCCCGCCTTGATGGAGACGAGGGTGGAGTTGCCCTGGGCGCCGTACTGGGCGTTGAAGAACACGCTGCCCGGGATCGTGCGGTAGGTCTTGTCGCTGTCCTCGGTGAGCGGCTGACCGTTCATCAGGATCGTCCAGCGCTTGTCGGCGATCTCCGGGTCGACACCGAAGCGGACGGTCTCGTCCGGGTCCACGGTGATCGACTTGATGTCGGTGTCCTTCAGGCACTTGGTCAGGTCCGCGGTCTTCACGGTGTCGCCGTGGCCACCGCAGGTGGCCTCCTCGCTGACCGAGGACGAACCGACGGTCACGGTGGCCATCGGCGTCGGCTTGTCACAGGCCGACAGAACGAGCAGTCCGGCGGAAACGGCGCCGGCGGCGGCGACGGCGCGGCGGCGTCGCACAGCACGTGGTACATCAGCGGCTTCGCCGCGGGGCAGCGTGGTCATGGGCGAAGGCTATCGGGCGCGTCTCACGCTCTCTTTACGTGGGGGTCGTGCCGTGTCTTATGCCACCCTCGTGCGCGGGCCGCCGCCGTGCCGGGCCGAGACGATGAGCCCGTGGACCGTGGTGAGCCAGCCCGCGGCGACGATCGTGGCGCCCACCGCCATGCCGAGGGTGCCGTTCAGCGGCAGCACGATGCCGATGGCGCCGCCCAGCACCCAGGACATCTGCAGCAGCGTCTCGGAGCGGGCGAAGGCGGAGGTGCGCACCAGCTCCGGCACGTCCCGCTGGATCAGCGCGTCCAGGGACAGCTTGGCCAGCGCCTGCGAGAACCCGGCGACCGCCGCGAGACAGGCCACCAGGGCGGCGCTGAAGAAGGCCGCGGCGGTGATCGCCGCCGTCATCACACAGCCCACGACGGTCACGATGATGATCTCCGGGGCGCGCGAGCGCAGCCACGCCCCGACCGCCGTGCCGAGGGCGTTGCCCACCCCGGCCGAGACGGCCACTATCCCCAGCGACACCGCGGCGCTCTGGCCGGCCAGCGGATGCTCGCGCAGCAGGAAGGCGAGGAAGAAGATCAGGAAGCCGGACAGACAGCGCAGGGCGGCGTTGGCGCCCAGCGCGTGGGTGACGGCGATGCCGACGGTGCGCAGCCCGGGCCGTTTGACCGGCTTCAGATGCGGTCCGTGCAGATGCGCCTCGTCCGCCGCGAGCAGCGCCGTGTCCTCGCCCTTGGCCGAGTCGACCTTCGGCGGCAGCGTGAACGACAGGAACGTCCCCACCAGGAACAGCACGAAGGCGCCGTAGAGCGGCCAGCGGTCGCCGAGCGCCTGGAGTCCGGCGCCGACCGGCGCGGCCACCCCGGTGGCCAGCAGCCCGCCGAGGGTGACCCGTGAGTTCGCCTTGACCAGGGAGAACCGGGGTGGCAGCAGACGGGGCACGACGGCGCTTCTGACCACGCCGTACGCCTTGGAGGACACCAGTACGCCGAGTGCCGCCGGGTACAGCTCGATGCTGCCGGTGCTGACGGCCCCGGCGAGGATCAGGGCGAGGAAGGCGCGGGCCAGCATGGCGCTCGCCATCGCCGCCCGGCGGCCGTGCGGGACCCGGTCCAGGAGGGGGCCGATCACGGGCGCGAGGAGGGCGAACGGCGCCATGGTGATGCCGAGGTAGAGCGCGACCCGGCCGCGGGCCTCGTCGGTCGGGACGGAGAAGAAGACGGTGGACGCGAGGGCGACGGTGATCATCATGTCGCCGGCGCCGTTCACCGCGTGCAGTTCGATCAGCTTGCCGAGGCCCGACTCGCCGGCGCCCTGCGCGTGGGTCGCCTTGCGGATCCCGCGGGCGGTGCCGGTGACCGGAAAGTGCAGGGCACGGCCGACGGAGCGGACGGCGCCGCCAACCCGGCCCGAACCGCCGCCCTTGCTGCGGCCCCTGTCCCCACCGACCCCGGTGGCTCCTTGAGGCGTCCGCGCGGCTGCCACGACGTCATAGTGCCCCGAGATGGCCGTGCGTAGTGCGGTTACCGCGCGTATGGGCGCGGCTTTGTCAGTGGTTTGCGACCGTCGGTGTAGGCCGAGCGCCGGTGAGCAGGTAGCGTGCGTATCTCGGCCATCCCGCAGAATGGATGGTGACAGGTGCGCCCGAGCGCGAGAGGGCGCGGACGTCGACGCGGTCCTTCGGTCCGCTCCGTCCGCCCGCCCCGCCGCCTTCAGGCAGCCGCACCCGAGAGACGGCGTAGGAGAGAAGCGATACCTGTGAGCGCAGCGACCACGCGAAGCCGCACCCCCGACCGCCTGTGCGCCGAGGCGACCGACCTCGCCCGCACCGCAGCCGAGGAGGCCGCCGCGCCCGGCGTCGTCGGGGAGCACGCGGGCCTGGTCTCCGAGGGCGACCGCGTCGTCACGCACTTCTTCGAGTGCAAGGAGCTGGGCTACCGCGGCTGGCGCTGGGCCGTCACGGTGGCGCGGGCGTCCCGCGCGAAGATCGTGACCCTGGACGAGGTCGTCCTGCTGCCTGGCCCCGACGCGCTGCTGGCCCCCGAGTGGGTGCCGTGGAGCGAGCGCCTGCGCCCCGGCGACATGGGCCCCGGCGATCTGCTCCCCACCGACGCCGAGGACCTGCGTCTGGAGCCCGGCTGGACCGGCGAGGACGAGCCGATGCCGAGCTCCCCCGTCTCGCACGAGATGGCCGAGCTGGTGGAGGCCGAGGACGCCGAGGTCACCGGCGGCACGCCCGCCAACCTCCCGGTGGTCCCCACCCGGGGCTCGATCGCCTCGGTCGCCGAGGAGCTCGGCATGCGCCGGGCGCGGGTGCTGTCCCGCTACGGCCTCCATGTCGCCGCGGACCGCTGGGAGGAGTCGTTCGGCGCGAAGACCCCCATGGCCCAGGCGGCCCCCGCCGCCTGCGTCAGCTGCGGCTTCCTGATGCGCCTGGGCGGCTCCCTGGGTCAGGCCTTCGGTGTCTGCGCCAACGAGTTCTCCCCGGCCGACGGCCGCGTCGTCTCCCTGACCTACGGCTGCGGCGGCCATTCGGAGGCCGCGGTCATGCCGAAGCCTCCCCAGCCGGCCCCTCCGGTGATCGACGAGACCAAGGTCGACCCCTTCCCCCTCCGCCCCGCCCCGGACTCCGGCTCGGTCCCGGCGGTCTCGGACGAGGACGCGGCGGACCTGGGTCACTCCTAGTCCCCTGTCGGCCACCCGGCCGTAGTCAGGGGTGCCCCGGCTCGCGGTACCTTCATCGTCACGCCGATGAGTGGAGTGAACGTGAGCAAGTTCGTGCGGCCGGCCGTCGAGGGAGCGGATCCGTTCGGGACCGCCCGGCTGCGGCGTGGGGTGCTGGACGCCTGGGCGACCAGTCCCGCCCGGTTCCGGGAGGACGCCAACGCCGAGGAGGACCTCGTCCTCGGTGGGTACCGGGACCGACTCGTCGTCGAGCTCGCTCAGAACGCCGCCGACGCCGCCGCGCGCGCGGGCGTACCCGGACGGCTCCGGCTCACCCTGCGGGACGGCGTCCTCGTCGCCGCCAACACCGGCGCTCCCCTCGACGCCGCCGGTGTCGAGTCGCTCTCCACGCTCCGGGCCTCCGCCAAGCGCGACACGCCCTCCGTCGGGCGGTACGGCGTCGGGTTCGCCGCCGTCCTCGCCGTCACCGACGAGCCCGCCGTCGTCGGACGGCACGGCGGTGTGCGCTGGTCCCTCGCCGAGGGCCGGGCGCTGGCCGCCGACACCGCCCGGCACAGCCCCGGGCTCGGGGACGAGATGCGGCGGCGGGACGGGCATGTGCCCCTGCTCCGGCTGCCCTTCGCCGCCGAGGGGACCGCTCCCGACCCCTATGACACCGTCGTCATCCTGCCGCTGCGCGACGCCGCCGCCGCCGACCTCGCCGAGCGGCTGCTGGGCGCCGTGGACGACGCCCTGCTCCTCGCCCTGCCCGGTCTCACCGAGGTCGTCATCGAGACCGACACCGTGCGCACCCTCACCCGGCGCACCGACGGCGCCTTCACCGTCGTGGAGGACTCCCGGGACGGCATCACCCACTGGCGTACCACCGCCGCGCACGGGGCGGTCGAGGCCGAGCTGCTGACCGACCGGCCCGTCGAGGAGCGGCTGCGGCCCCACTGGTCCGTGACCTGGGCCGTGCCGGTCGAGGCCGACGGCTCCCCGGCGCGCCCCCGAACCAGCCCCTTCGTGCACGCCCCCACCCCCAGCGACGAACCGCTCGGCGTGCCCGCCCTGCTCATCGCCTCCTTCCCGCTGGACACCACCCGACGGCACGCGGCCCCCGGCCCGCTGACCGACTTCCTCGTCGAACGGGCCGCCGACGCCTACGCCGAGCTGCTCGCCGAGTGGCGTCCGGTGACCGCCGGGATCATCGACCTCGTGCCCGGCCCGCTCGGCAAGGGCGAGCTGGACGGGGCCCTGCGGGCGGCCATCCTGGAGCGGCTGCCGCGGACCTCCTTCCTGCCGCCCGCGCTGGAGCCGACCGAGGACCTGCCCGAGTCGCTGCGGCCCCGGGACGCCGAGGTCGTGGAGGGCGCGGGGGCCGACACCGTACGGGTCCTCGCGGAGGTGCTGCCCACGCTGCTGCCCGCCGGGCTCGAACGGCGCGTGGAGCTGCGGACGTTGGGTGTCGCGCGGGTGCCGCTGACCGAGGCCGTCGACCGGCTGGCCGGTCTGGAGAAGGAGCCGGACTGGTGGCGGCGGTTGTACGACAGCCTCGCCGGGGTCGACCCGGACCGGCTCTCCGGGCTGCCGGTGCCGCTCGCCGGCGGCACCTCCCAGGCTTTCGGCACCGGGGGAGGGCGGACCACCATCGGCCCCCGGCAGGTCCTGCTGCCCACCGCGGACGCGGCCCTGGACCCGGAGGTGCTGGCCCGGCTCGGGCTGAAGATCGCCCATCCGGACGCCGCCCACCCGCTGCTGGAGAAGCTCGGCGCGCTGCCCGCCACCCCGCGGGCCGTGCTGACCACCCCGCAGGTCCGGGCCGCCGTCGCGGGTTCCCTGGAGGACGACGGAAGCCTCGACTGGGAGCAGGACGGGCTCGACGCCGAGGAACTGGCCGACACCGTGCTCGCGCTGGTGCGGGACGCCGGTCTGGAGCCCGGCGACGAGCCCTGGCTCGGGGCGCTCGCCCTGCCCGACGAGGAGGGGGAGCCAGCGCCCGCGGGCGAACTGGTCCTGCCCGGCAGCCCCTTCCACCAGGTCATGCGGGAGGGTGAACTCGCCGCAGTCGACGCCGAACTGGCCGAGAAGTGGGGCGAACAGCCGCTCGCCGCCTGCGGGGTGCTCGCGAACTTCGCCCTCGTCCGCGCCACGGACGTCGTCCTCGACCCCGACGAACTGGAGCCCCGGGAAGGGGACTTCGCCGAACCCGACGACGCGGGGCTGCTGGACGCCGTGGACGTGTGGTCCGAGGACATCCTCGACCGCTTCCCGGACACCCCGGTGCCGCCCGTCGCCACCGAACTCGTCGCCGTGCGCGACCTGGACCTGGTCGACGACGACAAGTGGCCCCAGGCCCTCGCCCTCCTCGCCCGGCCGCCGCTCAGGGACGCCCTCACCCAGCAGGTGCGGATCCTGCTCCCCGACGGCACGCACGAGGTCGTACGGCCCTACACCGCCTGGTGGCTGCGCGGGCACCCGGTGCTCGACGGCCGCCGCCCCGCCGGGCTGCTCGCCGCTGGCGGCGACCCGCTGCTGCGCGGCCTCTACGACGAGGCCGACGCGACCGGCTTCGACGACGAACAGGTGCTGCGGGCGCTGGGCGTACGGACGTCGGTGGCGGCGCTGCTCGACGAGCCGGGCGGCGCGGCGGAGCTGCTGGACCGGCTCGCCGACCCTGACCGCGAGGTCACCGGAGCCCAACTGCACGCCCTCTACGGCGCCCTGGCCGACCTCGACCCCGAGCAGGTGACCCTGCCGGACGAGCTGCGGGCCGTGGTCGACGGCCGGGTGGAGGTGGTGGACGCGGCCGACGCCGTGGTCGTCGACTCGCCCGACCTGCTGCCCTTCACCGAGGGCGTGGCGCTGCTGCCGGTACGGCCCTCGCGCGCCGCCGAACTCGCCGAGCTGTTCCAGGTGCGGCGGCTCAGCGAATCCGTCACGGGGTCCGTCGACTCCGAGGGCACCGAGCACGACGTACCGGAGTCGGTCCGGGTGCTGCTGGGCCCGCGGACCCCGTCCTCCTACGTCGAGCACGAGGAACTCGTCGTGGACGGCGTGGAGATCGACTGGCGGCTCACCGACGACGGCGTCCTGCACGCGGCCACCCTGGAGGGCGTGGCCGCGGGCCTGGCCTGGGCGGCCGGACAGTGGCCGCGTCGGTTCGAGGTCGCGGCGCTGCTGGAGGATCCGTCACGGACGCGGGAGCTGGCGCGGGACCGCTGGTTCGACTGAGGCGCACGGGATCTGCGGGATTTCCCCACAGAATTTTCGTACGACGTACAACCATTCGCTCGCGTCGCGAATCTGATCATGCGAGCCAACAGGCTCCACGATCACTTTGGGCCCCGGCCGACGACGAGCCGTAGGGAACGACCAGCGTCGGGGCCCCTCTCCACCTGGGGAACACATGCGTATTCGCGCCACCGTGGCCGCCGTCTCCGGCGCCCTCGTTCTCTCCGCCGTCGCCGCGCCGCTCGCGCAGGCCGACTCGCGCGATGCGGCGAGCCTCGACCGGCCGAGCGTCTCCGAGCGCTTCGGCACCTCTTCCGCCAAGTCGGCGTTCAGCACGGCCGCCGCGGCGCCCACCGTCTCCAAGGTGACGGTGAACGCGGGCAAGGACCTCGTCTTCGGCACCACCACCGTCAAGACCTTCGATGTGTCCCTCACCGCCACGCACGAGAGCGGCATCGCGGACGCCTACATCGACCTGTGGCACGGCACCGACCCGGTGAACGACATCGACGGCTACTTCGCGCCGAACGAGGAGGCCGCCACCTGCACCGCGGTGAGCGCCACCACGTCGACCTGCAAGCTCACCATCACCGCGAGCACGTACGACGACCTGTACCTCAACTCGCTGGCCGGCACCTGGCACGTGACCGCGGCCGCCCTCGCCAACAGCGGCGACGTCTACATCAACGACTTCCACACGACCCACAAGGTCAAGCGCTCGGCGAAGCTGACGGTCAACGCCTCCCCGGAGCCGGTGGCGAAGGGCAAGACCATCACGGTCTCCGGCAAGCTGACCCGCGCCAACTGGGAGACGCTCGGCTACTCCGGCATTCCCAGCGGCCAGAGCGTCGTGCTCCAGTTCCGCAAGAAGGACAGCACGACGTACACCAACGTCAAGGGCATCAAGACCACCACGGGTGGCTACCTGAAGACCACGACGACGGCCTCGACCGACGGCTACTACCGCTTCGTCTACGCCGGCATCACGAGCACCGCGCCGGCCACCGCCACCGGTGACTTCGTCGACGTGCAGTAAGCACCGACCCAGCCCGAACGTCCGGTCCCGGAAGCCGTCCGGGGCCGGACGTCCGTGTTTTCGGGGGATCTCCCGGGCAACCTAAACCCCGCCGACTCCATCTGATCACTTGGAGCACTCGCGCTCCTCATACGACCACTTGGGGAAAGCATGCGCATACGCGCCACCGTCGCCGCCGTGACCGGCGCCCTGGCCCTGTCCGCCTTCGTCGTGCCGGCCGCCCAGGCCGACGACGTCTCGTCCGCCCAGCGGGCCGATGTCGCGAAGATCCGCGCCCAGTTCGGCAAGGACACCCGCGCGGACGGCCCGTACGACATGGACGTCAAGTTCTCGGACTTCAAGATCGCCAAGACGTTCAAGGTCGGGGCGACCGGCCGCTACTCGACGTCGGTCACCTACACGATGACCCACGCGGCGGACATCGACATCAAGGCCGAGGACTTCGCCACCGGCCCGTACCTCTACAAGGGCTCCTACACGGCCCCGGACAACATGCTGTTCGGCAACAAGCCGGCGTCCTGCACGGCCACTTCGGCCACCACCGCCACCTGCACGGGCAAGATCGACGCCTACCCGGCCGAGGGTGAGCTGCTGAACTCCGACGCCGGCAGCTGGAAGGGCGCGGCCCTCGCGCTCGCGCAGAACGGCCAGGACCCGCTGGGCGAGAACTACGACATCACCAAGGTCGGATACGCCGACCAGGGCGACCTGGGCAGCACGGTGGTCCAGCGCCTCGCCAAGCTGACGGTCGACGCCACGCCGGAGCCGGTGAAGGCGGGCAAGACCCTCACGATCAAGGGCAAGCTGACCCGCGCCAGCTGGGAGAGCAACAAGTACGTGGGCCTGCCCGCGGGCCAGAAGGTCACCCTCCAGTACCGCGAGTCGGGCAGCTCGGCGTACGTCAACGTCAAGGGCATCAAGACCGCCACCGACGGCTCCCTGAAGACGACGACGACGGCCACGAAGGACGGCTACTACCGCTTCACGTACGCGGGCATCACGAGCACCGCGGGCGTCAGCGCCAAGGGCGACTTCGTCGACGTGCAGTAAGGACAACTCCGTAAGGGGCGCGGGGCTGCGTCGAGTCTGCTGCTCCGCCGCTCACGCGGGAAAGCGGCGGTCGACCCATTTCCAGGTGAACTCCAGGGCGGCCGCCGCCACCACCGATACGCCGACCGCGATCCACGGCATCGTGACGCCCACGAGCTTCAGGGCGAAGAACTCCTGGAGCCAGGGCACCACCAGGACGATCACGAAGCCCAGGCCCATCGAGGCGACCAGCGCCACCCGCCACCAGGTGTACGGCCGCGCGATGATCGCCAGCACCCACATCGAGATCAGGAACAGGGTCAGGGTGGCGGCGCTGGTCTCGGCGTCCAAGGCGCCCTCGCCCGTGTAGTGGTGACGGGCGATCAGGTAGGTCGCGAAGGTCGCGACCGCGGCCACCACGCCACCCGGGATCGAGTACCGCATCACCCGCCGTACGAAATGCGGCCTCGCCCGTTCCTTGTTGGGCGCGAGGGCGAGGAAGAAGGCCGGGACCCCGATGGTCAGGGTGGAGAGCAGGGTCAAGTGCCGTGGCAGGAAGGGGTACTCCACCTGCCAGCACACCACCAGCACCGCCAGCAGCACCGAGTACACGGTCTTCACCAGGAACAGCGTGGCCACCCGCGTGATGTTCCCGATCACCCGCCGCCCCTCGGCGACCACCGAGGGAAGCGTCGCGAAGCTGTTGTTCAGCAGCACGATCTGCGCGACGGCCCGCGTGGCCTCCGAGCCGGAGCCCATGGAGACCCCGATGTCGGCGTCCTTCAGGGCGAGTACGTCGTTCACCCCGTCCCCGGTCATCGCGACCGTGTGCCCGTGGGACTGCAGCGCCCCCACCATGTCCCGCTTCTGCTGCGGGGTGACCCGCCCGAACACCGTGCCCGCGTCGAGCGCGTCGGCCATGCCGTCCGTGTCGCGCGGCAGCAGCCGGGCGTCGACGGTGCTGCCCTCCAGGCCCAGCTTGCCCGCGACCGCGCCCACGGAGACCGCGTTGTCGCCGGAGATGACCTTGGCGCTGACGTTCTGCTCGGCGAAGTAGCGCAGGGTGTCGGCCGCGTCCGGCCGCAGCCGCTGCTCCAGGACGACCAGCGCGGTCGGCTTGGCGTCCGCGGCCACCTCGGGGTCGCTCAGATCACGTCCGGCGCGGGTGAGGAGGAGGACGCGCAGGCCCTGTTCGTTGAGCCGGTCGGTCTCGGTGAGGGCGGGGTCGTCCGGGGCGAGCAGGACGTCGGGCGCCCCCAGCAGCCACGTACTGGATTCGCCGCCGTCCTCGCTGAAGGAGGCGCCGCTGTACTTGCGGGCGGAGGAGAAGGGAAGGGACTCGGTGCAGCGCCAGCCGTCGGTCTCGGGGTAGGCGTCGATGATGGCCTGCAGGGAGGCGTTGGGCCGGGGGTCGGATTCCCCCAGGGCGCCGAGCACCTGGCGGACGTACGCCTCATCGCTGCCGTTCAGGGGCCGCAGTTCCGTGACGTCCATGCCGCCCTCGGTGAGGGTGCCGGTCTTGTCGAGGCAGACGACGTCGACGCGGGCGAGGCCCTCGATGGCGGGGAGTTCCTGGACGAGGCACTGTTTCCGGCCAAGCCGGATGACGCCGATGGCGAAGGCGACGGAGGTGAGCAGCACCAGGCCTTCCGGGACCATCGGGACGATGCCGCCGACGGTCCGGGCGATCGAGTCGTCGAGGTCCTTGTTCTTCACGAACAGCTGGGTGGCGACCAGGCCGAGCGCGGCCGGGATCATCATCCAGGTCACGTACTTGAGGATGGTGGAGATGCCGGAGCGCAGCTCGGAGTGGACGAGGGTGAAGCGGGAGGCCTCCTCGGCGAGCTGGGCGGCGTAGGCCTCGCGGCCGACCTTGGTGGCCTGGAAGGCGCCGCCGCCCGCGACCACGAAGGAGCCGGACAGGACCTGGTCCCCGGGCCGTTTGACCACCGGGTCGGCCTCGCCGGTGAGCAGGGACTCGTCGATCTCCAGGCCGTCGGCCTCGACGCACACGCCGTCCACGACGGCCTTGTCGCCCGGCCCGATCTCGATCAGGTCGTCCAGCACGATCTCCGCGGTGGTCACCTCGGCGGCGACCCCGTCACGGCGGACGGTGGGGCGGGCCTCGCCGATGACGGCGAGCGAGTCCAGGGTCTTCTTCGCCCGCCACTCCTGGACGATGCCGATCCCGGTGTTGGCGAGGATGACGAAGCCGAACAGGCTGTCCTGGATCGGCGCGACGATCAGCATGATCAGCCAGAGCACGCCGATGATCGCGTTGAACCGGGTGAAGACGTTGGCGCGGACGATGTCGACGGTGGACCGGCTGCTGCGCACCGGGATGTCGTTGACCTGCCCCCGGGCGACCCGCTCGGCCACCTCGGTGGCGGTCAGACCGCCGGTGTCCACCGGGGCGGGCAGGGGATGGCCGGGATCGACTTCGGTGCCCGCGTCGATGTGCGTCATGCATTCGACGGTACGTGCGGATTTGGGGCTTCACCCGCCGAGTGCGCGGAAGATCCGACCTGGGGAGGACGGGCAACGGGGCGAAGTGGTGCCGTGGTTGTAGGAGAGCCCTACTGCGGTGCCACGGCCTCGCGCTTGATCGCCGCGTCCCGCCTGCGGACGTACCAGATCCCGATCAGGCCGAGCCCGGCGCCGGCCAGGCAGGTCCACAGCCACCACAGGTGCCCGTGGTCGTCGAACCAGCCGTAGAACGGGAGCTGGACCAGGAAGAGGACGAACCAGAGGATCGTGCCGCCCGTGATGGTGGCGACGACGGGGCCCTCCAGGGGCTCCGGCGCCTCGTGCTTCGGTGTCCACTTCGCCATGGGGACAGCTTACGAGGTGGACGTATCTACGCGCGGAGATGGCCGATCCCGCTCTCATATGTTCATACTGAAACTGTTTACGCCTGGCCACTTCTCTTCGTAGGAAACACCAAATACATGTCCACCTCGGCCCCCGCCAAGGTCCCCGCCCCTGAGCCGGGAGCCAAGCCCGCCTACGGCGCCCTCGACCGTTTCTTCAAGATCTCCGAGCGGGGCAGCACCCTGCCGCGCGAGATTCGCGGTGGCTTCGCCACCTTCTTCGCGATGGCCTACATCATCGTGCTGAACCCGATCATCCTGGGCAGCGCGAAGGACATGTACGGCAACCAGCTCGACAACGGTCAGCTGGTCACCGCGACGGCGCTGACGGCTGCGTTCACCACGCTGCTGATGGGTGTCATCGGCAATGTGCCGATCGCGCTCGCCGCCGGTCTGGGCGTGAACTCGGTCGTGGCGCTCCAGCTCGCCCCCCGGATGTCCTGGCCGGACGCCATGGGCATGGTCGTGCTGGCCGGTTTCGTGGTGATGCTGCTGGTCGCCACGGGCCTTCGGGAGCGCGTGATGAACGCCGTGCCGTTCGGTCTGCGCAAGGCGATCTCGATCGGTATCGGCCTGTTCATCATGCTGATCGGCCTGGTGGACTCCGGCTTCGTCTCGCGGATCCCGGACGCCGCCCAGACCACTGTCCCGCTCCAGCTCGGCGGCGACGGTCACCTCAACGGCTGGCCGGTGCTCGTCTTCGTCCTGGGCGCCCTGCTCACCCTCGCCCTCATCGTGCGCAAGGTCTCCGGCGCCATCCTGATCTCGATCGTCGCCATGACGGTCCTCGCGCTGATCATCGAAGCCGTCGCGGACATCCCGTCCTGGGGCCTGACCACGCCCAAGTGGCCCGGCAACCCGGTCGCCACCCCCGACTTCGGTCTGGTCGGCGAGTTCAGCCTGTTCGGCGGCTTCGAGAAGGTCGGCATGCTCACCGGCGTGCTGTTCGTCTTCACGGTCCTGCTGTCGTGCTTCTTCGACGCCATGGGCACGATCATGGGCGTCTCGGACGAGGCCAAGCTGACCGACGCCCAGGGCCAGATGCCCGGCATCAACAAGGTCCTGTTCGTCGACGGCCTCGCGGTCGCCGCGGGCGGTGCCAGCTCCTCCTCGGCCACCACGGCCTTCGTGGAGTCCACGGCCGGCGTCGGCGAGGGGGCCCGCACCGGCTTCGCCAACGTCATCACCGGCGGGCTCTTCACGGCCGCGCTGTTCCTGACGCCGGTCGCCACCATGGTTCCGTCCCAGGCGGCCACCCCCGCGCTGCTCGCGGTCGGCTTCCTGATCCTGGCGAACTCCGTCAAGGAGATCGACTGGGCCGACTACACGATCGCGATCCCGGCCTTCGTCACGATGGTGATGATGCCGTTCACCTACTCGATCACCAACGGCATCGGCATGGGCTTCATCACCTTCGTGGTGCTGCGGCTCGCCGCCGGGCGGGGCCGGGAGGTGCCGGTGGCGATGTACGTCGTGGCGGCGGTGTTCACCTTCTACTACCTGATGCCGGCACTGGGCCTGACGTAAGGCCCTAGGCGAGGCCGTAGAACTTCTCGGTCTCCTCGACGGCGGACTGGAACCGTTCGTCGAAGTCGTCCCGAATGAGCGTCCGGACCACGTAGTCCTGGACGCTCATTCCTCTTTTGGCCGCATGGTGCCGGAGCCGTTCGAGCAGCTCCCCGTCTATCCGCAGGCTGAGCACGCTGGTCCCCATGCATCGAGGGTCACCTCAGGCGGCCGGGTGGTGTGTCGCTTTCCGGAATCGGCTCACTCATATGGGTGATGTCGGGTTTACGACACCCCGGTTGGCCCCGGGTTCAGTGGCCGGCGTCACGGGTGTCGGGGCGTGCCAGGGTGGTCTTTAGTCAGGGTAATGAGTTAACCTAAAGAACATGTCGGACCTTACCCATGGCGACGACGCTGCCGCCGTGAACTCCCTGCGATCCGCTGTCATGCGGCTGTCCCGTCGGCTCAAGCACCAGCGGGTCGACGAGTCGCTGAGCCCCACCGAGATGTCGGTGCTCGGCACCCTGTCCAACTGCGGCCAGGCCACACCGGGCGAGCTCGCCCGCAAGGAGCATGTACAGCCGCCGTCGATGACCCGCATCGTCGCGTTGCTGGAGGCCAAGGGACTGGTCCGCCTGGAGCCGCACCCCGAGGACCGGCGCCAGAAGGTCGTCACGAAGACGGAACAGGCCGAGGCGATGCTCGCCGAGAGCCGCGCCAAGCGCAACGCCTTCCTGGCCACCCTGGTCGACGGTCTCGACGAGGACGAGTGGGCGAAACTCCGCGCCGCCGCCCCCGTGCTGGAGAAGCTCGCACACCTGTAAGGCACGTTCGAGGAGGCGAACCCTTTGAGTACGGGATCCGGAGCAGCTTCCGCCCCCGCACCGACCACCCCTACCACCAAGTCCACCTCGATGTTCAGCTCGTTGAAGGTCAGGAACTACCGCCTGTTCTTTCTCGGGCAGGTCGTCTCCAACACCGGTACCTGGATGCAGCGCATCGCCCAGGACTGGCTGGTGCTGAGCCTGACCGGCTCCGCCACCGCCGTCGGCATCACGACGGCGCTCCAGTTCCTGCCGATGCTGCTCTTCGGCCTCTACGGCGGTGTCCTCGTCGACCGACTGCCCAAGCGGCCCACGCTCCTGTTCACCCAGACCGCGATGGCCGTGACGGGCCTGGCGCTCGCCTTCCTGACCATCAGCGGGCACGTCCAGGTATGGCACGTCTACGTCGCCGCCTTCGCCATGGGCCTCGCGACGGTCCTCGACAACCCCGCCCGGCAGTCCTTCGTCAGCGAGATGGTCGGCCCCGACCAGCTCCAGAACGCGGTCAGCCTGAACTCCGCAAACTTCCAGTCCGCGCGGCTGGTCGGCCCGGCGGTGGCCGGTGTGCTGATCACCGGTGTGGGCACCGGCTATGCCTTCCTCTTCAACGGCCTGTCCTTCGTCGCGCCCATCGCCGGACTGCTGCTGATGCGGGCCCGTGAACTGCACGTGGTCGAGCGCGCCCCACGGGGCAAGGGACAGCTGCGGGAGGGCCTGCGCTATGTCGCCGGGCGCCCCGAGCTGATCTGGCCCATCGTGCTGGTCGGTTTCGTCGGCACCTTCGCCTTCAACTTCCCCGTCTACCTGTCCGCCTTCGCCGACGACGTCTTCCACGCGGGCGCCGGCTCCTACAGCCTGTTCAACACGCTGATGGCGGTCGGCTCGGTGACCGGAGCCCTGCTCGCCGCCCGGCGCGGCACGGCACGGCTGCGGCTGCTGATCGCGGGCGCGGCGCTCTTCGGCTCTGTGGAGATCGTGGCGGCGCTGCTGCCGTCCCTGTGGATGTTCGCGCTGCTGATGATCCCGCTCGGCCTGTTCGGCATGACGGTGAACGTCACGGCCAACACCACGATCCAGATGTCCACCGATCCGGCGATGCGCGGCCGGGTGATGGCCCTCTACATGATGGTCTTCCTCGGCGGCTCCCCGGTGGGCGCCCCGATCGTCGGCTGGATCACGGACACCTACGGCCCCCGGGTCGGCCTCGCGGCGGGCGGCGCGGTGGCGGCGCTGGCGGCGGCGGTCATCGGCCTGGTCCTGGCCCGGGTCGGCGGACTGCGGGTGTCGGTCGGCTGGAGCCGTGGCCACCCGGTGGTCCGCTTCGTGCCCAGGGAGCAGGAGCGGCTGGCGCCGGCGGCCTGAGCCGTGAGGACGGCTACCGGACCCGCATCGCCAGCACCTGCCCGGGCCAGTCGTGGTTCTCCCCGCCGGTGTACGTCTGCGTCGGGGCGAAGCCATGGCGTACGTAGTAGGCGACGAGCCCGCCGTCGCCGCCCGCGTAGCAGTCCACCCGCAACAGCCCCACCCCCGCCCGCCGGGTCACCTCGGCGGCATGCGCGAGGAGGGCGGTGCCCACACCGTGGCCCTTGAAGCGGCGGTCGGAGGCGAGCCAGTGGATGTACCGCTCGGGCTCTCCGGGCGGCGGGAGGTGGGACAGATGGGCGCCGGGCGCGTCGGTGAGGGTGAGCGTGCCGGCCGGCACCCCGTCGGCCTCGGCGATGTACGCGGCCCCCACGGCCAGGTCCAGGACGACGGACTGCGCGACCTTCGGGTTGCCCGACAGCGGCTTGCTGCCCCACTGCCCGGACCGCCCCTGTGAGACCAGCCACTCGACGCTGCTGTCGAGCATGCCGAGGATCGCGGGGATGTCCTCGGGTCCGCCTTCCCTGATCGTGATCTCCATGCCGTCATGGTGGCAGGCTGGGCCCATGAGACTCTTCGCGGCCCTGCTGCCACCCGAGGACGTGGTCCGTGAACTCGCCGCGGAAGTGGACGAGTTGAAGAAGCTGCCGGGTGCGGACCAGCTGCGTTGGACCGACCGCCCCGGATGGCACTTCACGCTCGCGTTCTACGGCGAGGTCGACGAAGCCCTCGTCCCCGGCCTGTCGGACCGGCTCGCGCGTGTGGCGCATCGCACGGAATCCTTCCCGCTGGCCCTGCGCGGGGGCGGGCAGTTCGGGCACGGAAGGGCGCTGTGGGTGGGGGCCGAGGGTGATCAGGACGCCCTGCGGCTGCTGGCCGACCGGGCGGAGGCGGCGGGGCGGAAGGCGGGCGTGGAGATGGGGGAGCACCGGCGCTACAAGGCGCATCTGACGGTGGCGCGGAGCCGGGACGCGGTGCGGGTACGGCCGTGGCTGGACGTGCTCGACGGATTCACCAGCCGTACCTGGACCGTGGGGGAGCTGGTGCTGGTGCGCAGCCGTCTGCCGCGGTCCGGGGTGCCCGGGGAGCAGCCCCGGTACGAGGCGGTCGCCCGCTGGGCGTTCGGGGCGGCCGGTTAGGCTCGGACCCGTGGACCCGAAAACCCGGAACCGGATCATGGCCGGTGCGCTTGTGCTGATGTTCGTCGTCGTGGCCCTGGCCTCGGCCCTCGGCGGGTAGGGGAGCGCCCCGGTGCGGGCCGCTCCCCCGAGGGCGCGTTTCCGCTCCCCCCGCTACCAGGCGAAGGCCTCCGGAGAGGGCCCGGGGCCGGGGAAGATCTCGTCGAGGCCCGCCAGCAGTTCCTCGCTCAGCTCCAGCTCGACCGCCCGCAGCGCGGAGTCGAGCTGGTCCGCCGTGCGCGGGCCGACGATCGGGCCGGTGACGCCGGGCCGGGTGAGCAGCCAGGCCAGGGCGGCCTCGCCGGGCTCGACGCCGTGCTTGTCCAGCAGGTCCTCGTAGGACTGCAGCCGGGCGCGGGCGGCCGGATCGGCGAGGGTGTCGGCGGCGCGTCCGGAGGCCCGGCGACCACCCTCCGCCTCCTTCCTGATCACCCCGCCGAGCAGCCCGCCGTGCAGCGGCGACCAGGGGATGACGCCGAGGCCGTAGTCCTGCGCGGCCGGGATGACCTCCATCTCGGCGCGGCGCTCGTAGAGGTTGTAGAGGCACTGCTCGCTCACGAGCCCGTACGAGCCGCGCCGTGCCGCGACCTCGTTGGCCTGGGCGATCTTGTAGCCGGGGAAGTTGCTGGACCCGGCGTAAAGGATCTTGCCCTGCTGGACGAGGACGTCGATGGCCTGCCAGATCTCCTCGAACGGGGTGTCCCGGTCGATGTGGTGGAACTGGTAGACGTCGATGTAGTCGGTCCCGAGCCGCTTCAGTGAGGCGTCCACGGCGCGGCGGATGTTGAGGGCCGAGAGCTTGTCGTGGTTGGGCCAGGCCTCGCCGTCGGCGCCCATGTTGCCGTACACCTTGGTGGCGAGGACGGTCCGGTCGCGGCGGCCGTCGCCCTTGCCGAACCAGCTGCCGATGATCTCCTCGGTGCGGCCCTTGTTCTCGCCCCAGCCGTACACATTGGCGGTGTCGAAGAAGTTGATGCCCGCGTCCAGCGCCGCGTCCATGATCGCGTGGCTGGCTGCTTCGTCGGTCTGCGGTCCGAAGTTCATGGTGCCGAGGACGAGCCGGCTGACCTTGAGTCCCGTGCGTCCGAGCTGCGTGTACTTCATGGCCACCCAGCCAACTGCGTGGAGTGGACTCGAAGCAAGGAGCTTTACCGCAGCTCGGCGAAGAGGGCCCGGGCGGGGGAGCCGTCGGGGGCCGTCCAGTGGCCGGAGACATGCCCGAGCGCGCCCTCGGGCAGGGCGTCCGGGAGGGTGAGGCGGCGGTGGAGGCGCAGGGTGCCGCCCGTGGTGTTCAGCTCGGTGCCGGTCTCGTCGTCCTCGGGGGCCCCGTCGGCCCTCAGGGCGCCGGTGCCGCTGCAGGAGCGGGCGATGTCAGGGTCGACGGTGTTGTCGACGCTCTGCGCCTGGGCCTGGACGCGGCCCTCGATCAGGGCGAGCAACTCGGCGACGAGCACGGGGTCGTGGCAGCCGTCGTAGGCCCAGCGCTTGCCCAGCACACCGTGCTCCATGGTCCCGACGAGGGCGTGCTCGGCGCCGGGGAGCGGGGCGCCGCGGTAGGTGAGCGGGACGAGGTAGGCGACGCCGGACGCGTCGACGGCCACCATGAACTCGATGCCGACTTCCCCCGCCGGATCGTCCAGCCGGAAGCCGCCCGCCTTGGTCAACTCCGGTGCGCCGTCACCGACATACCAGGGGCGGGTGGGCAGCCAGGCGGTGAGCAGCTCGACTTTGGAGGGCTTGAGGGTGGTGTGATGGATGATCGCCATGGTGACCGATTGTGTCAGTCGCGGGGGAAGCCGTCCGTCTTGAGGGTGAGTCCGAGGGGGGTCGTGGTCATGTCGAGGTCGGCGCCGAAGGCGATGGAGAATTCGGCGACGTACTCGCCGTCCTTGGGCTGGGTGTAGAGGTGACACTTGCCCTGGTAGGGGTCGGCGATGAGGTAGACGGGGACTTCGGCGACGGCGTAGGCGGTCTTCTTGGGGCCGTAGTCGTTGGCGGCCGTGCCTCTGGAGATGACTTCGGCGATGAACTCGACGTCCTGGTACCGCCAGTGGCCCGTGTCGTCCTTCTGCGCCGAGTCCTTGAGCATGGCGACGTCGGGGCAGAAACCGTTCTGGTGCCCCGGGAAGTCGATGCGGACGTCCGAGAACACTGTGACATCCATACCGAACTCATCCTCCAGTGCCCGCAC
Organism: Streptomyces sp. NPDC003635; assembly: GCF_053587635.1. Classification (NCBI taxonomy): domain Bacteria; kingdom Bacillati; phylum Actinomycetota; class Actinomycetes; order Kitasatosporales; family Streptomycetaceae; genus Streptomyces; species Streptomyces sp. NPDC003635. Next base: position 195,688 of record NZ_JBSFOK010000002.1, read on the forward strand.
GATACGGCGGATGATGATCCAGTGAATGTCCCGCTGCGGCGTCATATGGACGTTGCCCCCGACGATCTCGACCCGGAATCCTTCGGGGACGGGCATGCGCTCAAGCCGCTCGAACCACTCGTCCAAGCGCTCGGTGTTGGCGTCGGCCATGTCGATCCTGTCTTGAAGGACGGTCATCGTGGCGCTCCTCCCCGGCTGCCCCACGGACAAGGTGCAGCCGCGCAGTACAACGATAGGCACAGCACCCAGGAGACTCCGGATTTCGGTCAACCTGTTCAGGCCGCGTACGGCTGTCCGATCCCCCACCCCTGCCACATCGTCTCCGCGAACGCCGCCGCGATCTTGTGCTCGCCGCTTCCGTTCGGGTGGGTGCCGTCGTAGGTGTCGAGGTGGATGTCGTACGACTCCGGCGGGGTCGCCAGCAGGAGGGGTGAGCGGGGTTCGTCCAGGTCGGCCACCGTCTTCGCGAGCAGTTCGTTGAAGAGGGAGACCTGCTCGCCGAAGTCCGGCTCGTCCACGGCCCGGATGTTCGGGATCACCGGCAGGATCGCCATCCGCACCTTCGGCCGGGCCGCCCGTGCCTCGGCCACGAACGCCCCCACGTTCTCCGCCGTCTGCTCCGCGTTCGTGTAGAAGCCGAGGTCGATCAGGCCGAGGGCGACCAGGAGCACGTCCGCGCGGCACGAGCGGACCGCGTCCCCGATCAGCGGCGCCATGTGCAGCCAGCCCTCGCCCCAGCCGGCGAGGTGGGCGCGGGGGAAGTCGGGGTCGGCGTACTCGTACGACGTCGGCGTGTCCGTCGCCTTGTCGTACAGCTCCTCGCGCGGGCCGACCAGGGTGAAGGGGCCGCCGTACGTATCGCGCAGGTGCTGCCACAGTCGGTAGCGCCAGGTGTGTTCGCCCGCGCTTCCGATCGTCTGGGAGTCACCGACGGGCATGAACCTGAGCATCCGCTCATGATGGACGATCAGCGGTCCCGGTGGGGTGTGAGGCCGGACACGCCCCGCCAATCGTCGGACGGGATGGCAGGCTTGACGGCATGCGCCGACCCTTCGCCGTCCTCGCCGCCGCCCTGCTGACGGGCGCGTTCGCCGTGCCCGCCGCCCACGCCGACGACGGCTTCACCATCACGGACCCGCGCATCACGGAGTCCAGTGGCCTGGCCGCCTCCCGCCAGCACCCGGGCGTCTACTGGACCCACAACGACAGCGACGACGGCGCCTATCTCTACGCCGTCGACAGCGCCACCGGCGAGACCGTCGCCACCCTCACCATGACCGGCGTCGGCGCCCCGCGCGACGTCGAGGCGATCTCCGTCGGCCCGGACAACCGTCTCTACGTCGGCGACATCGGCGACAACCTCGGCGGCACCTGGCCGCACGTCTGGATCTACGAGCTGCCCGAGCCCAAACAGCTCCGGGACCAGACGATCAAGGCCACCCAGTACGTCGTGAAGTACTCCGACGGCGCCCGCGACGCCGAGTCGCTGGTCGTTCACCCGAAGACCGGGCGCGTGTACATCGTCGACAAGAAGGAGGGCGGCGGGCACCTGTACGAGGGGCCGGCCGAGCTGAGCGCCTCCGGGACCAATGTCTTCAAGCCCGTCGCCGCCGTGGACAACCTGGAGGCGACCGACGCCGCCCTCTCCCCGGACGGCCAGAAGCTCGTCGTGCGCAGTTACTTCGGCGCCTTCGCCTACGACTGGAACGGCGGCGAGATCAAGAAGACCGGCCGCCTGAGCGTCCCCTTCCTCGGGCAGGGCGAGTCCGTCACCTACACCGCCGACGGCTCCCAGCTCATGTACGGCGCGGAGGGCTCCGACAGCTCGGTCGAACCCGAGGACGCCCCGGACGCCCCGGCCGAGGAGGATTCCGAGTCGCCTTCGGGGAACGGCAGTTCCGCCTCCGACGGCGATGACGGCGACGGCGGCGACTACAAGGTCGGTGCCCTCGCCGTGGCCGCCGTGTTCGCGGGGGTGTTCGTCTTCCGGCGGTTGCTCAGGCGGCGGTAGCGGTCACCGGCGCCTGGAGGCCACGAACGCCTCCAGGCCGTCCAGGATGCGCTGGAGCCCGAACTCGAAATGGTCGAAGTCGGGGCCCCAGGTGTCCTCGTCGAGGGAGGCCAGCAGCGGGTAGCGGCCGGACGTCATGACCTTCTCCAGCATCGGCGTCTGCGCCTGCCAGAACTCCGTGTCGGTCAGCCCGGTCCGCCGCTCCGCCTCCTGCGCGTACAGCTGCGTCCGCGCGGCGCCCACCACGTAGTTGTCGATCATGACGACCACCGAGACCAGCTCGGGGTCGGACAGCCCCATGGGCTTGATCCGGGAGAGCACCTTCTCCATGCCGTCCAGCGCGCTCGGACCGAGGATCGGGCGGGACTGGTTGACGTGCAGCAGCCAGGGGTGGCGGCGGTAGAGCGCGAGGGTCGCGCGCCCCATCGCCTCCAGTGCCGAGCGCCAGCCGCCGTCGCCCAGGTCGGCCGGGTTCTCCGAGGGGCGCTGGACCCGGTCCAGCATCAGGTCGAGCAGCTCGGCCTTGCCGGGGACGTAGCGGTACAGCGACATCGTGCCGGTGCCGAGTTCGGCGGCGACACGCCGCATGGAGAGCGCCTCCAGGCCCTCGCCGTCCGCCACCCGGACGGCCGCTTCCACGATCCGGTCCAGGGTGAGCGTGGGCTTGGGGCCGCGGCTGGGGCGCCGACCGGTGTCCCACAGCAGCTCCATGGTGCGGGCGATGTCCCCGCTGCCGCTGGTCTCCGTGCCGTCATTGCCGCTCGTCATGGTGCTCAGCTTAAGTCCTTCGCAAAAAACTGGGTACGGCGTACGCGTAATCGGGTACGGTGTACTCAGTTACCGAGAAGGGGGACCCCATGAGCGACGGTTACGCCGTACGGGCCGAGGCCCTGGAGAAGCGCTACGGCGACAAGCGCGCCCTGGACGGCTTCGACCTCACCGTCCGCGAGGGCACCGTGCACGGACTGCTCGGCCCGAACGGCGCGGGCAAGACCACCGCCGTGCGCATCCTGTCCACGCTGCTGCGGCTGGACGGCGGCCGGGCGACGGTCGCCGGGCTCGACGTGGTCCGGCAGCCGCGCGAGGTGCGGGCGCGCATCGGTCTGACCGGGCAGTACGCCGCCGTGGACGAGGTGCTCACCGGCCGGCAGAACCTGGAGATGTTCGGCCGCCTCTTCCACCTCGGCGGCAGGCGCGCCAAGTCCCGCGCCACCGAGCTGCTGGAGCAGTTCGACCTGACCGACGCCGCCGAGAAGGGCGTGGGCAAGTACAGCGGGGGCATGCGCCGCCGCCTGGACCTCGCCGCGTCCATGATCCTCGCGCCCGCCGTCCTCTTCCTCGACGAGCCGACGACCGGACTCGACCCCCGCAGCCGGGGCGAGGTCTGGGAATCCGTGCGGGCGCTGGTGGCGAGCGGGACGACCGTACTGCTGACCACCCAGTATCTGGAGGAGGCCGACAAGCTGGCGTCCCGGATCACCGTCATCGACCAGGGCCGGGCCATCGCCGACGACACCCCGGACGGGCTGAAGAACCGCGTCGGCGGCGACCGCGTCGAGGTCGTCGTCGCCGACCGCGCCGACATCCCGCGGGCGGTGAAGGTCGTCGCCCGGGTGTCCGACGGCGAACCGGAGTCGGACGAGACCGAGTTGCGGGTGCACGCCCCCGTGACCGACCGGGTCGCCGCGCTCACCGAGGTGGCGCGCACCCTCCAGGACGAGGGCGTGACGGTGGAGGACATCGGACTGCGCAGGCCGAGCCTCGACGACGTCTTCCTGCGCCTGACCGGACACCGCACGGAGAAGACGGAGGCCGCGGCATGAGCGCACTCGAGACCGGCGCGGGACACGGCCGTACGTACTGGCTGCTCGCCGACTGCTGGAACGTCGTCCGCCGGGGCCTGACCCACTACCAGCGCCAACCGGTCAACATCGCCTGGCAGTTGGGCTTCCCGATCCTCTCCGTCCTCCTCTACGGCTACGTCTTCGGCAGCGCGATGTCGGTCCCGGGCGGTGGGGACTACACGGACTTCCTGATGCCGGGCATGTTCGTGATGACCATGGCCTTCGGCTTCATCAACACCGCCACGCTCGTGGTGTACGACTCCACCAAGGGCGTGATCGACCGGTTCCGCTCGATGCCGATGGCCTCCTCGGCGGTGGTCGCCGGCCGCGGGGTGACCGATCTCCTCGCCGCCTGCGCCGAGTTGGCGATCATGATGCTCACGGCGGTCGCGATGGGCTGGCGCCCCGACGGCGGGCTCGGCTTCCTGGCCGCCTTCGGACTGCTGCTGTGGCTGCGGTTCGCGCTGATCTGGCTCGGGGTCTGGGTCGGTCTGCTCGTGCCCAACCCGGAGGCGGCGGGCGGGCTGTTCGCGGTGGCCTTCCCGCTGACGATGATCTCCAGCATCTTCGTCGCGCCGCAGCTGATGCCCGACTGGCTGGGCTGGGTCGCGGCCTGGAACCCGGTCTCCTCCACCGCGGCCGCCACCCGGGACCTCTTCGGCGACCGGGTCGGCGGCGACTCCTGGGTCGAGGAGCACGCCCTGCTCATGGCGGGCGTCTGGCCGGTCGTGCTGACGGCGATCTTCCTGCCGCTCGCGGTACGGAGGTTCCAGAAGCTCGGCCGGTGACGAACGAAGGGCGCCCACACGGTGTGGACGCCCTTCTTCGCCGTGAGGAAGCCGCTTACAGCTTCTCGATCACGTAGTCGACGCACTTCGTCAGCGCCTCGACGTCCGCCGGGTCGATCGCCGGGAACATGGCGATACGGAGCTGGTTGCGACCGAGCTTGCGGTAGGGCTCGGTGTCGACGATGCCGTTGGCGCGCAGGGCCTTGGCGACGGCGGCGGCGTCGATCTCGTCCGAGAAGTCGATCGTGCCGATGACCTGGGAGCGCTTGCCCGGGTCGGTGACGAACGGGGTCGCGTACTTGCTCTCCTCCGCCCAGCTGTACAGCCGGGTCGAGGAGTCCTTCGTCCGCGCCGTGGACCAGGCGAGGCCGCCCTGGCCGTTGATCCACTCCAGCTGCTGGTTGAGCAGGAAGAGGGTCGCGAGGGCCGGGGTGTTGTACGTCTGGTTCTTGCGGGAGTTGTCGATCGCCGTCGGCAGGCTGAAGAACTCCGGGACGTGCCGGCCGGACGCGTGGATCCGCTCGGCGCGCTCGATGGCGGCCGGGGAGAAGACGCCGATCCACAGGCCGCCGTCGGAGGCGAAGGACTTCTGCGGGGCGAAGTAGTAGACGTCCGTCTCGGCGATGTCCACGGGCAGACCGCCGGCGCCGGAGGTGGCGTCGACCAGGACCAGGGAGCCTTCGTCGGCACCGGCCACGCGGTTCAGCGGCATGGCGACACCGGTCGAGGTCTCGTTGTGGGTGAACGCGTACACGTCCACGCCCGCCTCGGCGGCGGCCTCGGGGTGGGTGCCCGGGTCGGCGGAGACGACGGTGGGCTCGGCCAGCCAGGGGGCGAGCTTCGCGGCCTTGGCGAACTTCGAGCTGAACTCACCGAAGGTGAGGTGCTGCGACTTGTTCTCGATCAGGCCGTGGGTGGCGATGTCCCAGAACGCGGTGGAGCCGCCGTTGCCGAGGACGACCTCGTATCCGTCGGGCAGGGAGAACAGCTCGGAGATGCCCTCGCGGACCTGGCCGACGAGGTTCTTCACCGGCGCCTGGCGGTGGGAGGTGCCCAGCAGGGAGGAACCGGTGGCGGCGAGGGCGTCCAGCGCCTCCGTCCGCACCTTGGAGGGGCCCGCGCCGAAACGTCCGTCGGCGGGCTTGATGTCAGCGGGAATCTGGATCTCAGCCACGGAGGTGAGGTTAGCCGGTGGGGGAAACCCGGGCGAAATGTAGTCCGTCGGCTGAGACGTTTCGCTGATTGAGTGGACCCATGACGGATCTGGAGGCGGAACTGCGCAAGGTCGTTCGGGGTGACGTCGGTTTCGGCACCACGGCCCGGGCCCTCACCACCATGGACGCGTCCAACTACCGAAGGGTCCCCCTCGGTGTCGTCGCCCCGCGCGACGCCGATGACGTGGCCGCCGTACTGGAGGTGTGCCGGACGCACGGCGTGCCCGTCGTCCCGCGCGGCGGCGGCACCTCCATCGCGGGGCAGGCCACGGGGGTCGGCGTGGTGCTGGACTTCACCCGCCACATGAACCGTCTGGTCTCCCTCGACCCGCAGAGCCGTACCGCCGTCGTCCAGCCCGGCCTCGTGCTCGACCGGCTGCAGGAGGCCGCCGCGCCGCACGGGCTGCGCTTCGGGCCCGACCCGTCCACGCACAGCCGGTGCTCGCTCGGCGGGATGATCGGGAACAACTCGTGCGGCTCGCACAGCGTGGCCTGGGGGACCACCGCCGACAGCGTCCGCGAACTGGACGTCGTCACCGCGCGGGGGCGGCGGTCGCGGCTCGGGCCGGGCTGGGCCGGGGCGCCCGACGGGCTGCGGGCACTGGTGGAGGGGGAACTGTCCCTGCTGCGGACCGGCTTTCCCGAGCTGCCCCGCCGCATCTCCGGATACGCCCTGGACGCCCTGCTGCCCGAGAAGGGCGCCGACGTGGCCCGTTCCTTCTGCGGCTCCGAGGGGACGTTCGGCGTGCTGACCGAGGCCACCGTGCGTCTCGTGGCGGCGCCACGCGCGCGTGCCCTCGCGGTGCTGGGGTATGCGGACGAGGGCGCGGCCGCCGAGGCCGCCTCGGGGTTGTTGCCGCACGGCCCGTTGACGGTGGAGGGCATGGCGGCCGACCTGGTGCCCTCGGCGGTCGCGCTGCCGAGGGGCGGTGCCTGGCTGTTCGTCGAGACGGGCGGGGAGTCGGCCGAGGAGGCACGCGCGCGTGCGGAGACCGTCGTACGGGCCGCCGATGTCGTCGACTCCCTCGTGGTCACCGACCCGGCCGGGCAGCGCGCCCTGTGGCGGATCCGCGAGGACGCCAGCGGTACGGCGACCCGGATGCCGGACGGCAGCGAAGCCTGGCCCGGCTGGGAGGACTGCGCGGTGCCGCCGGCCCGGCTGGGGGCGTACCTGCGGGACTTCCGGGGGCTGTTGACCGCCCACGGCCTGCGCGGGACGCCGTACGGGCACTTCGGGGACGGCTGCATCCACGTCCGGATCGACTTCGACCTGCTCACCGAGGCGGGCGTCGGCCGCTTCCGGCGGTTCTCCGAGGAACTGGCCGATCTGGTGGTGGCGCACGGGGGTTCGCTGTCCGGGGAGCACGGGGACGGGCAGGCGCGGGCGGAACTGCTGCCGAGGATGTACGGCGAGGAACTGGTCGGCCTGTTCGAGCGGGCCAAGGGCGTGTGGGACCCGGATGACCTGCTGAACCCGGGCGTGCTGGTCCGCCCGGCCCCCCTGGACGCCAACCTCCGCTTCGCGGCCCTGCCCAGCGAGCCCGTGGACGTGGCCTTCGGCTACCCGTCCGACGGCGGCGACTTCTCGGCCGCCGTACGCCGCTGCGTGGGCGTCGCGAAATGCCGTACGACGTCCTCGGCCGGCCCCGCCGTCATGTGCCCGTCCTTCCGCGTGACGGGCGAGGAGGAGCACTCCACGCGCGGGCGGGCCCGGCTGCTGCACGAGATGCTGGCGGGGGAACTGGTGACCGACGGGTGGCGTTCGACGGAGGTACGGGACGCGCTCGATCTGTGCCTGTCCTGCAAGGGCTGCCGCTCGGACTGCCCGGTCGGGGTCGACATGGCCACGTACAAGGCGGAGTTCCTGCACCACCACTACGCCGGGCGCCGCCGCCCGGCCGCGCACTACGCGATGGGGTGGCTGCCGGTCTGGCTGCGGTGGGTGGCGCGGGCGCGGGCCGCGCGCCTGGTCAACGGCCTTGCATCGGTGGGGGTGCTGGCGGCGCTGGGCAAGCGGCTCGGCGGGCTGGCTCCCGAGCGGTCCCTTCCGAAGCTGGCGGGGGAGACGTTCAGTACGTGGTGGCGGCGCCGTGGGGGTACCGGCGACGGTGGCGGCGGCCCCCTGGTGGTCCTGTGGCCGGACACCTTCACCGAGCACCTCTCCCCGTCCGTCGGCCGTGCGGCGGTACGCGTGCTGGAGGCGGCCGGGTTGCGGGTGGCGCTGCCGCCGACGCTGACGCTGCGGGGGCGGCCGGTGGGGGATGCCCGGACGCGATCGGCGCTGTCCCTGCTGAAGGGGGCCGGCCGCGGGGGCAGGGTGTGCTGCGGCCTGACGTACCTCTCGACCGGCCAGCTGGATCGCGCCCGCGCGGTACTGCGCCGCACCCTGGACCTGCTGGAGCCGGTGCTGGCGACGCGGGCCCCGCTCGTGGTCCTGGAACCGAGCTGTGCCGCGGCGCTGCGGACGGACGTACCGGAGCTGATGCACGACGACCCGAGGGCGGCCCTGCTGGCGACCCGGGTGATGACCTTCGCGGAGGCGTTGGAGCGGCTGGCCCCCGACTGGACCCCACCGCGCCTGGACCGCCCGGTGACCGGCCAGACCCACTGCCACCAACACGCGGTGCTGGGCGACGAACCGGACCGCCGCCTGCGCCGGGCCGCCCACCTCACCGGCGACCTGACCGGGGGCTGCTGCGGCCTGGCGGGCAACTTCGGCTTCGAGGAGAACCACTTCCAGGTCTCGGCGGCCTGCGCGGCGGAACAACTGCTCCCGGCGGTGCGGGAAGCGACGGAGGACACGGTGATCCTGGCGGACGGCTTCTCCTGCCGGACGCAGTTGGAACAGCTGGCGGGCGTGCGGGGGAAGCACTTGGCGGAGGTGCTGGCGGAGGGGCTGGGGGATGACGGCTGAGGTGGTTCTCACTGGGTGGGACAGCTCCGAAACGGGTTCACACGCCTGACTGAGTCCACTACCCTGAACTTGAAAGTACATCTCGATGCACGAACCCGAGCCCCAGGACCGCCCGTGAGCAGCCCCGACACCGCCGTCTCCGCCCCCTCGAGCCCTCTCCAGGCCGCCCCGTCGGGCGCTCCGCATCGCTGGGGCTCTCTGGGGCCGGTCGGGCTGGTGTTCGCCGGAGGCGTGTCGGTGCAGTTCGGCGGCGCCCTCGCGGTGAGCCTGATGCCGAGGGCGGGCGCGCTGGGTGTCGTGACGCTGCGGCTCGTGGTGGCGGCGCTGGTGCTGCTCGTGGTGTGCCGTCCCAGGCTGCGCGGTCATTCCCGGACGGACTGGGGGACCGTCCTGGTCTTCGGGATCACCATGGCCGCGATGAACGGGCTCTTCTATCAGTCGGTGGCCCGTATCCCCCTGGGCCCGGCGGTGACGCTGGAGGTCCTGGGCCCGCTGGCGCTGTCGGTGCTGGCCTCGCGCCGGGCGGTCAACCTCATCTGGGCCGGCCTGGCTCTGGCGGGCGTCTTCCTCCTGGGCGGGGGAGGCTTCAGCGGCCTGGACCCCGTGGGTGTGGCCTTCGCCCTGGGCGCGGGAGCCATGTGGGCGGCGTACATCGTCTTCAGCGCGCGTACGGGCCGGCGCTTCCCGCAGGCCGACGGGCTGGCGCTGGCCATGGCGGTGGCGGCGGTGCTGTTCCTGCCGCTGGGCGTGGTGGAGTCCGGCGGGAAGCTGCTGGACCCTGTGACGATCGCGCTGGGCGCGGCGGTGGCGATCCTCTCGTCGGTGCTTCCCTACACGCTCGAGCTGCTCGCGCTGCGACGCCTCCCCGCGTCCACTTTCGCCATCCTGATGTCCCTGGAGCCCGCCATCGCGGCGACAGCGGGCTTCCTCATCCTGGACCAGGCCCTCTCCACCACCCAGGCCCTGGCCATCGCCCTGGTCATCGCGGCGAGCATGGGAGCGGTACGGACCCAGGTCGGCCGAGGCAGGGCGAAGACCCCGGGCGTGGCGCCCGAGGCCTGACGGACCCTAGGCCGCGAGCATGACGGGTGCGGCGGTCGGCCGCTGCTCCGGGGTGTGTGCGGCCGGGTTGGTCCGGGTGGCGAAGACGTACAGCCGCAGGACGGCGAACCGGCCGATGCCCGCCAGGCCCGAGGCGCTGAGGTAGACGATCTGCTCGGTCCACGTCCCCGCCCCGGGCTGTACCAGGTGCAGGACCGCTGTCGCGAGGCCGGTGGCCAGATAGGCGGCGGTGGCCGAGCCGGCGGACTGCCAGTGCTCCCGCCACCCGGCGCGGCCCTTGGCGAAGGTGTAGCGGGCGTGCAGTTCGGTGCACAGGACGGTGGAGGCGAGGGTGACCAGTGCGTTGGACGCCGCCCAGGGCATGACCGTGGCCAGCAGGGTTACGGCGAAGCTGGCGAGGACCCCCACGCCGCCCCCGAAGACCACGAACCGCAGGAAGGACGCGAGCGGGCCGGGGGTGGCCGCGGTCGCCGTCTCGGGCGTCTGAGTGAGCGGCGACTGCGACTGCATGGCGGCGTCCTTCCAGGTGGCGGGTGGGGAGTCGGTCAGAGGCTGCGGGCGGTGATGTCGCCGTAGCCGGTGGTGGCGTGGATGGTGAGACCGGTGTCGCCGCTGTTGTGGAGCGAGTTGCTGATGCGGCCGTGTCCGGTCCCGGCGTCGAGGGCGGCGGAGACGCCGTGCGCGGCGCCGACGGTGATGTCTCCCTGCTCGGTGCGCAGGGTGAGGGTGCCGGTGACGGCCTCGGCGATCCGGACGTCACCGCGCTGGGTGCGGATCTCGGCGGTGCCGTTCAGCCGGCCGACGCTGACGTCTCCGTCGGCGAGGTTGAGGCGGACGCTCGCGGCCTCGTCGAGCTCGACCGGACCCTGAGCGCTGTCGTAGGCGACGTCACCGAGGCGTCCGACACCGCGCAGTTCGGCGGCGGCGGCCGTGGTCCGCACGTGGGAGCCGGTGGGCACGTGGACCGTGACCTCGATCGACCCGCTCGGACCGAGGAGGCGGTCCTTGGCCTCCGGCATCTCGATGCGCAGGACTCCGTCGCCGTAGGTGACTTCGGCCTGCTGGGCGGCCTTCACGTCGCGGTTCTTGTCGGGGTCGGCGGGGCGGACCTCGACGGTGGTGTCGGTGCGGTCGGTGGCGACGAGCCGGATACGGCCGGCGGGGATGTTCAGGACGGTGGTGATGGTGGAGGGGGTGTCGAACTTCTGCATCGTGAGCTCCTGCGGTTGCGTTGTCGCTGTTTCCGATGATGGAAAAGCTACGTTGCGTTCGAGGTTGCGGCAACTAGTTTGTTGCGTGCAAACGGCATTGCTGCAGCTAGATGCAGGTAAATCGTTGCGTTGGATTGGGTTTTAATGCAACGTCGGGTCGGTGAGTCGTTGCAATGACGGGAGGTGAACGCACTGAGGGCCGTCCGCTTCAAAGGAAGCGGACGGCCCTCAGGGGGAGCGAGCGGCTCTCAGGTCAGCCGAAAACCCCGGCAGCGGTCGCGGAAACGAACCGGGCGAAGCAGTCGGGGGTGACGGTGAGAACGCCGTGGGTGGGGTGCTTGGAGTCTCGGATGGCGATCAGGGGGGCGAGGTCTGCCACCTCGACGCAATCGCCGCCGGTGTCGCCGCTGTACGAAGACTTACGCCACGTCAGGTTGGTCTCCATACCGTTCCTCCATCACGCGGGCGATCAGTGCCGCCGAGTCGTCCACGGAGAGTGCGGCGGCCTGCAGATGATCGTATCGGACCGAACCTTCCTTGACGGCTTCAGGATTGGCCGTCATGTGCCCCTGTACGAAGTCCTCGGTGTAGACGATGTCCGGGTCGTTCTCGAAGCGGAGAAGATTGAACGAGCCCATCAGGCCTGTGTGGGCGCCCGCTTCGAAGGGCAGCACCTGGATTTCCAACCACCGGCGCTTTTGCATCGCCAGCAGATGCGCAAGCTGCTCCCGCATGATCTCCCGGGAGCCGACCTCTTGGTGCAACACCGCCTCGCTCAGCACGACCCACGTGACCGGAGGCTGCTCCCGCTCCAGGATCCGCTGGCGATCCAGCCTCGCCGCGACTTTGCCGTCGAGGTCGCCGTCGTCCCGCGTGCCGAACACCGCGCGGGCGTACTTGTCCGTTTGGAGAAGTCCGTACACCAACTGCGCCTGGTAGGTCGAGATATAAGCCGCCCTCGCCTCCATCTCCGCGTACGGCTGAAACCAACTGGGCAACTGGCTCCGCAGTACCAGCCCCACCAGCCGGCAGAACTCCCCGTCCGTCCCGAGCGCCGCGTCCACCCGCTCGGAGAACGCCCGCGTCGGAACCTTCAGCGTCGTTTCGATCTGGCCGATCAGTGACCCCGTGCAGAACAGGATCGACCCGAGCTGCGCCAGCGTCAGTCCCGCCGCCTCGCGCCTCCGGCGCAACTCGTAGCCGTAGTAGTCCAGCGGTGACGCGCTCGGATCAAGCTGCCGGACGTTCGCCATGATGACCACCTCCAATCACCGAGAGTAGCCAGAAGAGTGCATACAGGTACGGGAGTTGTGGAAAAGAAATCATGCAAGCGTGCTTGATTGATTCAGGGCCCGCTGCCATGCTCCCCCCATGGCCGACCCGACGCCCGTCTTCGACGACCTGCGCGCCGAAAGTGACGAACTCGATCTGTTGGTAGGGGAGTTGAGTCCTCAGGAGTGGGCCCGCCCCACTCCCGCTCCTGGTTGGACCATCGCCCACCAGATCGCTCACCTCGCCTGGACCGACCACGCCGCCCTGCTCGCCGCCACGGATCCCGACGCCTTCGGCAAGGAGGTCGAGAAGGCGTTCGCGGCGCCCGAGAGCTTCGTGGACGAGGGGGCCGAGGAGGGCGCCCGCAAGCCGCCCGCCGAGATTCTCGCGGGGTGGCGGCAGGGACGTAACGCCCTCGACCACGCCCTGCGCACCGCCCCCGCGGGGGCCCGGTTCCCCTGGTACGGACCGCCCATGGCCGCCGCCTCCATGGCCAGCGCCCGTCTCATGGAGACCTGGGCCCATGGTCAGGACGTCGCCGATGCCCTGGGTGTGGTCCGCACACCCACCGACCGGCTCCGGCATGTGGCCCGCATCGGGGTGCGCGCCCGCGACTACGCCTTCGGAGTGCGCGGCCTCACCCCGCCCGCCGAGGAGTTCCGCGTCGAGCTCGTCGGGCCCGGCGGCGAGACGTGGGTCCACGGCCCCGAGGACGCGGCTCAGCGCGTCACCGGACCCGGTCTCGACTTCTGTCTCCTCGTCACCCGGCGCGCCCACCGCGCCGACCTCGGCGTGCGGGCCGAGGGCGCGGACGCCGAGCGGTGGCTGGACATCGCCCAGGCCTTCGCCGGACCGCCCGGCGAAGGGCGCGCGGCCAAGGGAGACGGCCGGTGACCCTTCGTATCGGCAATGCCTCCGGGTTCTACGGAGACCGTTTCGACGCCATGCGCGAGATGCTCACCGGCGGCGAACTCGACGTGCTCACCGGTGACTACCTCGCCGAACTGACCATGCTGATCCTCGGGCGGGATCGGCTCAAGGACCCGGGCGCCGGATATGCCCGTACCTTCCTGCGGCAGCTGGAGGAGTGCCTCGGGCTCGCCCACGCGCGGGGCGTTCGGATCGTCGCCAACGCCGGTGGGCTCAATCCCGCCGGACTCGCCGCGGACGTAAGGGAGTTGGCCGAACGGCTCGGCATTCCGGTCCGGGTCGCCCATGTCGAGGGCGACGACCTCACCGCCTTCCACCCGGGCAGCCTCGCCGCCCACGCCTACCTCGGCGGCTTCGGGATCGCCGCCTGCCTCAGGGAAGGCGCCGATGTCGTCGTCACCGGGCGGGTCACCGACGCGGCTCTCGTCACCGGGCCCGCCGTCGCCCATTTCGGATGGGCCCCCACGGACTACGACCGGCTCGCCGGCGCCGTCGTCGCCGGGCATGTGCTGGAGTGCGGGACCCAGGCCACCGGCGGTAACTACGCCTTCTTCGGCAGCCGGCGCGATGACCTGCTCCGGCCCGGGTTCCCGCTCGCCGAGATCCACGACGACGGGTCCTGCGTCATCACCAAGCACCCCGGCACCGGTGGCTTCGTCGACATCGGCACCGTCACCGCCCAACTGCTCTACGAGACCGGCGGCGCCCGCTACGCCGGGCCCGACGTCACCGCTCGGCTGGACAGCGTCCGGCTCTCCGAGGACGGGCCCGACCGGGTGCGCGTCGACGGCGTCCGGGGCGAGGCTCCGCCGCCCACGCTCAAGGTCGGGGTCAACCGGCTCGGCGGGTTCCGCAACGAGGTCGTCTTCGTGCTCACCGGGCTCGACATCGAGGCCAAGGCCGAGCTGGTGCGCGCGCAGATGACCGACGCGCTCGCCAAGTCGCCGCCCGCCGAGGTGCGGTGGGAACTCGTCCGCACGGACCGGGCCGACGCCGGGACCGAGGAGACGGCCAGCGCGCTGCTGCGGCTGGTCGTGCGGGACGCGGACCAGGCCGTGGTCGGACGGACGTTGAGCGGCGCCGCCATCGAACTCGCCCTCGCCAGCTACCCGGGATTCCATGTGCTGGCGCCACCTGGGAAGGGCGCCCCTTATGGGGTCTTCGAGGATGTGTACGTCGCCCAAGGTTCCGTACCCCATGTGGCCGTCCTCCACGACGGGCGGCGGGTTCCTGTGGCCCCGCCCCACGACACCCTCGTCCTGGAAGCTCTGCCAGAGCCCCCTGCGCCCGAGCCCCTCCCGGCGCGGTCCACCACACGTGCTCCGCTCGGCCTGGTCGCCGGAGCCCGCAGCGGGGACAAGGGCGGGGACGCCAACGTGGGCGTATGGGTGCGGACCGACGAGGCCTGGCGGTGGCTCGTGCACACCCTCACCGTCGAGCGCTTCCGTGAACTCCTGCCGGAGACCGCCGGGTTGTCCGTCACCCGGCACGCCCTTCCCGAGCTGCGCGCCCTCAACTTCGTCGTCGAAGACATCCTCGGCGCCGGTGTCGCCGCTCAGCACCGCTTCGATCCGCAGGCCAAGGCGCTCGGCGAATGGCTGCGCTCCCGCCACCTGGACATCCCGGAGACCCTCCTGTGACGGTCATCAGCTCCGCCCTGGACACCGCGAGCCCCGACTTCCGGGCCCATCGCGAGGCCATGCTCGCCAAGCTCGGCGATCTGGACGCCGAACACGACAAGGCGCTCGCGGGGGGTGGTGAGAAGTACGTCGCGCGCCATCGCAAGCGCGGCAAACTGCTCGCCCGGGAGCGGATCGAGCTGCTCCTCGACCCCGACACGCCGTTCCTGGAACTGTCGCCGCTCGCCGCCTGGGGGAGCGAGTACGCCGTCGGCGCCTCGCTCGTCACCGGGATCGGGATCGTCGAGGGCGTGGAGTGCCTGATCACCGCGAACGACCCCACCGTGCGCGGCGGCGCCAGCAATCCCTGGTCGCTGAAGAAGGCGCTGCGGGCCAACGACATCGCCCTCGCCAACCGGCTGCCCTGCATCAGCCTGGTGGAGTCGGGCGGGGCGGACCTGCCGTCCCAGAAGGAGATCTTCATCCCCGGCGGCGCCATCTTCCGGGACCTCACCCGGCTGTCGGCCGCCGGGATCCCCACGGTCGCCGTGGTCTTCGGCAACTCCACCGCCGGCGGTGCCTACATCCCCGGCATGTCCGACCACGTGATCATGGTCAAGGAGCGTGCCAAGGTGTTCCTCGGCGGGCCTCCGCTCGTGAAGATGGCCACCGGCGAGGAGAGCGACGACGAGTCCCTCGGCGGTGCCGAGATGCACGCGCGCGTGTCGGGCCTCGCGGACTACTTCGCCGTGGACGAGCCGGACGCGCTGCGGCAGGCCCGGCGGGTCGTGGCGCGGCTCAACCACCGCAAGGCGTACGCGGATCCACCGCTCGCCGAGCCGCCCAAGTACGACGCCGAGGAACTGCTGGGGATCGTCCCCGGCGACCTGAAGGTGCCGTTCGACCCGCGTGAGGTCATCGCCCGGATCGTCGACGCCTCCGACTTCGACGAGTTCAAGCCGCTGTACGGCTCCAGCCTGGTCACCGGGTGGGCGGCGCTGCACGGCTATCCCGTCGGCATCCTCGCCAACGCCCAGGGCGTGCTCTTCAGCGAGGAGTCGCAGAAGGCCGCCCAGTTCATCCAGCTCGCCAACCAGCGCGACATCCCGCTGCTCTTCCTGCACAACACCACCGGCTACATGGTCGGCCAGGAGTACGAGCAGGGCGGGATCATCAAGCACGGCGCGATGATGATCAACGCGGTGAGCAACAGCCGGGTGCCGCATCTGTCGGTGCTCATGGGCGCCTCCTACGGCGCCGGGCACTACGGCATGTGCGGGCGGGCCTACGATCCGCGCTTCCTGTTCGCCTGGCCCAGCGCCAAGTCGGCCGTGATGGGTCCCCAGCAGCTCGCGGGCGTCCTGTCGATCGTCGCCCGGCAGTCGGCGGCCGCCAAGGGACTGCCGTACGACGAGGAGGCCGACGCGGGGCTGCGGGCCATGGTGGAGCAGCAGATCGAGTCCGAGTCGCTGCCCATGTTCCTGTCCGGGCGGCTGTACGACGACGGCGTCATCGACCCGCGCGACACCCGCACCGTCCTCGGCCTGTGCCTGTCCGCCGTCCACACCGCCCCCTACGAGGGCGCGCGCGGCGGCTTCGGCGTCTTCCGGATGTGAGGTCTTCAGTGATCAGCACTCTCCTCGTCGCCAACCGTGGCGAGATCGCCTGCCGTGTCTTCCGCACGTGCAGTGAGCTGGGAATCCGGACGGTCGCCGTGCACTCGGACGCCGACGAGAACGCCCTCCACGCGCGCGTGGCCGACGCGGCGGTACGGCTGCCCGGGGCCACGCCCGCCGAGACGTATCTGCGCGGGGATCTGATCGTGAAGGCCGCCGTCGCGGCCGGCGCGGACGCCGTCCACCCCGGCTACGGCTTCCTCTCGGAGAACGCCGACTTCGCGCGGGCCGTCCTGGACGCGGGCCTGGTGTGGGTCGGGCCGCCCCCGGAGGCGATCGAGGCGATGGCGTCCAAGACGCGCGCGAAGGAGCTGATGGGGCTCGCGCCCCTGGGCGAGGTCGCGGAGAGCGACCTGCCGGTACTCGTGAAGGCGGCCGCGGGCGGCGGCGGGCGCGGGATGCGGATCGTGCGCCGTCTGGAGGAGCTGAGCGCCGCGCTGGAGGGCGCGCGTGCCGAGGCCGCGAGCGCGTTCGGCGACGGCGAGGTCTTCGTCGAGCCCTACCTGGAGCGCGGCCGGCACGTGGAGGTGCAGGTGCTCGCGGACGCGCACGGCACGGTGTGGGCGCTGGGCACGCGCGACTGCTCCCTCCAGCGCCGCCACCAGAAGGTGATCGAGGAGGCACCGGCGCCCGGGCTCTCGGACCGGCTCGCCCAGGAGCTGCACGCGCTGGCCGTACGCGCCGCACGCGCCGTGCACTACGTCGGCGCCGGCACCGTCGAGTTCCTCGTCGCCGACGACCAGGCGCACTTCCTGGAGATGAACACCCGCCTCCAGGTCGAGCACCCCGTCACGGAAGCCGTCTTCGGCATCGACCTGGTCGCCCTGCAACTCGCCGTCGCGGAAGGGCACGCCCTCGACCCCGAGCCGCCCCACGCGCGTGGCCACGCCGTCGAGGCCCGCCTCTACGCCGAGGACCCCGCGAGCGACTGGGCCCCGCAGACCGGCACCCTGCACCGGCTCGCCGTACCGGACGGCGTCCGACTGGACACCGGCTACGTTGACGGCGACGAGATCGGCATCCACTACGACCCGATGCTCGCCAAGCTGATCGCCCACGCCCCCACGCGCGCGGGCGCCCTGCGCAAGCTCGCCGGCGCCCTGGAGAGGGCCACGGTCCACGGCCCGGTCACCAATCGCGACCTCCTCGTCCGCTCCCTGCGCCACGAGGAGTTCACGACGGCCCAGATGGACACCGGGTTCTACGACCGCCACCTCGCGGAGCTGACCGAGCCCGCCCCCGACCCCTACGCGCCCCTGGCCGCCGCGCTCGCCGACGCCCGCCGCACCGGCTCCCGCTTCGGCGGCTGGCGGAACCTGCCGTCCCAGCCGCAGACCAGGCGCTACGCCACGGCGGGCGAGGAGCACGAGGTCCGGTACCGGCACACGCGCGACGGCGGCCTGGAGTCGGAGGGCGTGCGTGTCGTGCACGCCGGCACGGACCTCGTCGTCCTCGAAGCGGACGGTGTGCGGCACCGGTTCGAGGTGGCGCGGTACGGCGACCAGGTCCACGTCAACGCCACGACCCTGACGTCCCTGCCCCGCTTCCCCGATCCGACGGCCCAGCACGCGCCCGGGTCCCTCCTGGCCCCCATGCCCGGCACGGTCGTCAGGGTCGCCGAGGGACTCGCCACGGGAGCCGCCGTACGGGCCGGAGAGCCCCTGCTGTGGCTGGAAGCGATGAAGATGGAGCACAAGATCACCGCACCGGTCACGGGGACGCTCAGCGCTCTCCACGCCGTCGTCGGCCACCAGGTCGCCGTCGGAGCTCTGCTCGCCGTCGTAGAGGAGGACCAGGACCAGTGAGCGCCACCTTGGAAACCGAGGAACACAAAGACCTCCGAGCGGCTGTGGCCGCCCTCGGCAAACGCCACGGCCGCACCTACGACCGCGAGGCCCTCTGGGCGGAAGCGGCCAAGCTCGGCTACCTCGGCGTCAACCTGCCGGAGGAGTACGGAGGCGGAGGCGGCGGCATCGCCGAACTCTCCATCGTCCTGGAGGAACTGGGCGCCGCCGGCTGCCCTCTGCTCATGATGGTCGTGTCCCCGGCCATCTGCGGCACGGTCATCGCCCGCTTCGGCACCGAAGAACAGAAGCGGCTCTGGCTGCCCGCCCTCGCCGACGGCACCCGCACCATGGCCTTCGGCATCACCGAACCCGACGCCGGTTCCAACAGCCACCGCATCACGACGACCGCCCGACGCGACCCGGACACCGGGGACTGGCTCCTCACCGGCCGCAAGGTCTTCATCTCCGGCGTCGACATCGCGGACGCCACCCTCATCGTCGGCCGCACCGAGGACGCCCGCACCGGCAACCTCAAGCCCTGCCTGTTCATCGTCCCGCGCGACGCCGAAGGCTTCTCGCGGCGGCGGATCGACATGGAACTCAACGCCGCCGAGAAGCAGTTCGAGCTGACCCTGGACGACGTACGGCTGCCCGCCGAGGCGCTCGTCGGGGACGAGGACGCGGGCCTGCTCCAGCTGTTCGCCGGACTCAACCCCGAGCGGATCATGACGGCCGCGTTCGCCATCGGCATGGGCCGCTACGCCCTCGCGCAGGCGATCACGTACGCCCGCGAACGGACCGTCTGGAAGGCCCCCATCGGCGCCCACCAGGCCATCGCCCACCCCCTCGCCCAGGCGCACATCGACCTCGAACTCGCCCGCCTGATGATGCAGAAGGCCGCGTACCTGTACGACGCCGGCGACGACGTCGGCGCGGGAGAGGCGGCCAACATGGCCAAGTACGCGGCCGGAGAGGCCTGTGTGAAGGCCGTCGACCAGTCCGTGCACACCCTCGGCGGGAACGGCCTCACGCGGGAATTCGGGCTCGCGTCATTGATAACTGCCGCACGCGTGGCTCGTATTGCTCCGGTGAGCCGGGAGATGATTCTCAACTACGTCTCCCACCAGACCCTGGGTCTGCCCAAGTCGTACTGACCGGCACAGCGTTGTGCGAGGAGGAACCATGTTCCGCAGCGAGTACGCAGACGTACCCCCCGTGGACCTGCCCATCCACGAAGCGGTCCTGGGCGGTGCCGCCGCCTTCGGCGACACGCCCGCGCTGATCGACGGCACCGACGGCACCACCCTCACGTACGCGCAGGTGGACCGGTTCCACCGCAGGATCGCCGCCGCGTTCGCCGAGGCCGGGATGCGCAAGGGCGACGTCCTCGCCCTGCACAGCCCGAACACGGTGGCCTTCCCGACCGCGTTCTACGCCGCCACGCGCGCGGGGGCCTCGGTCACCACCGTGCACCCGCTCGCCACGCCCGAGGAGTTCGCCCGGCAGCTCGGCGACAGCGGCGCCCGCTGGATCGTCACCGTCTCACCGCTGCTGGAGGCCGCCCGGCGGGCCGCCGAGCTGGCGGGCGGAGTCGAGGAGATCTTCGTCTGCGACAGCGCGCCCGGGCACCGCTCGCTGATCGACCTGCTCGCCTCCACCGCCCCCGAACCGCAGATCGACATCGACCCGGCCGAGGACGTCGCCGCGCTGCCGTACTCCTCGGGCACCACCGGGGTGCCCAAGGGCGTGATGCTCACCCATCGGCAGATCGCCACCAACCTCGCCCAGCTCGATCCGGCCGTCCCCGCGGCCCCCGGCGACCGGGTCCTCGCCGTCCTGCCGTTCTTCCACATCTACGGCCTGACCGCCCTGATGAACGCACCCCTGCGCAAGGGCGCCACCGTCGTCGTCATGCCCCGCTTCGAGCTGGAGACCTTCCTCGCCGCCATCCAGAACCACCGCATCAACGCGCTGTACGTCGCCCCGCCGATCGTCCTCGCCCTCGCCAAACACCCCGCGGTGGCCGACTACGACCTGTCGTCGCTGCGGTACCTGATCTCCGCCGCCGCCCCCCTCGACGCCCAGCTCGCCGCGGCCTGCTCGGCGCGTCTGAACCTGCCGCCGATCGGCCAGGCGTACGGCATGACGGAACTCTCCCCGGGCACCCACGTCGTCCCCCTGGACGCCATGCGAGCGGCGCCCCCCGGCACCGTCGGCAGGCTCATAGCCGGCACCGAGATGCGGATCGTCTCCCTCGACGACCCCGGCAAGGACCTCGGCGTCGGCGAGCCCGGGGAGATCCTCATCCGGGGCCCCCAGGTCATGAAGGGCTACCTCGGGCGCCCCGACGCCACCGCCGCGCTGATCGACGCGGACGGCTGGCTGCACACCGGGGACGTCGGCCATGTCGACTCCGACGGCTGGCTGTTCGTCGTCGACCGGGTCAAGGAACTCATCAAGTACAAGGGCTTCCAGGTGGCCCCGGCCGAGCTGGAGGCGCTGCTGCTGACCCACCCGGGCATCGCCGACGCCGCCGTCATCGGGGTCTACGACGACAACGGCAACGAGGTCCCCCGCGCGTACGTGGTACGCCAGCCGTCGGCCGGTGACCTGTCCGAAGGAGAGGTGATGATGTACGTCGCCGAACGCGTCGCCCCCTACAAGCGGATCCGCCAGGTCGCCTTCATCGACGGCGTGCCCCGGGCCGCCTCCGGGAAGATCCTCCGGCGCGAACTCAGGGAGCGGACGTGAGTCTCGTCGGCCGCACACGCGCGCGTGGCGTGGAGACGCTGAGCCTCGACTCGCCGGACAACCGCAACGCCCTGTCCGCGGCTCTGGTCGCCGAACTCGCCGACGCGCTCGCCGACTGCGCCAAGGACGCCGACGTCCGCGCGGTCGTCCTCACCCACACCGGCAACACCTTCAGCGCCGGCGCCGACCTGCGCGACCCACCCCACCCGGACGCGCTGGTCGCACTGCTGCGGCGGATCGTGGAGCTGCCCCGGCCCGTCGTCGCGCGGGTCACCGGCCACGTCCGCGCGGGCGGCCTCGGCCTGCTGGCCGCCTGCGACATCACCGCCGCCGCGCACACGGCGAGCTTCGCCTTCACCGAGGTGCGCATCGGAGTGGCGCCCGCGGTCATCTCGCTGCCCCTGCTGCCGCGCACGGACCCCCGGGCGCTCGCCCGGTACTACCTCACCGGCGAGCGCTTCGACGCCCCCGAGGCGGCCCGTATCGGCCTGCTGACGGCCGCGGGGGACGACGTGGACGCCGTACTGGAACCCGTCCTCGACGGCCTCAGGCGCTCCGCCCCCGAGGCCCTGGCCGAGACGAAGCGACTGCTCACGGCTAGGGTGCTGGAGTCATTCGACCGGGACGCGGCCGACCTCACCGCGCTCTCGGCCCGGCTGTTCTCCTCGGCACAGGCCCGGGAGGGGATGACGGCCTTCCTGGAACGACGGGATCCCGCATGGGTGGTGTGAGTACGGCATGGGTGGTGTGAGTACCGCGGAACGCGACGGCGTGCCCGACCGCTTTCCCAAGCAGGACCGCAGCCGGGCCACCCGGCAGCGGCTCCTGGAGGCCGCCGTGTCCTGCCTCGCCGAACACGGCTGGGCGGGCTCCACGGTGCTGGTGGTCGCCGAACGCGCGGGCGTCTCCCGGGGCGCGGCGCAGCACCACTTCCCCACACGGGAGGACCTGTTCACGGCCGCCGTCGAATACGTCGCCGAAGAGCGGTCCACAGCCCTGCGCGCCCTGTTCCCGCAAGGAGCGGCGGGCGACCGGCGGGCGGTGGTCTCCGCCCTGGTCGACCTCTACACCGGCCCGCTGTTCCGGGCGGCGCTGCACCTGTGGGTCGCCGCCTCGAACGAGGAGCAGCTGCGCCCGCGCGTGACCGAACTCGAGGCGCGCGTCGGGCGCGAGACGCACCGGATCGCCGTCGAACTGCTCGGCGCGGACGAGTCCGAGCCGGGCGCCCGGGAAACCGTGCAGGGACTGCTGGACATGGCCCGGGGGCTGGGGCTCGCGAACCTGCTGACGGACGACGAGGGGCGCCGCAAGCGGGTGGTGGACCAATGGGCCGCGTTGCTGGACCAGGCCCTCACGGACTGAGCCGCACCGACCAGGGCCCTCAGGGAGCGAGCCGCTCCACCCGCCAGCTCCCGTCCGGCTGGGTCACGTACCGCAACCGGTCGTGCAGCCGGTTCTCGCGGCCCTGCCAGAACTCCACCGTCTGCGGGGCCACCCGGAAACCGCCCCAGTTCGGCGGCACGGGCACCTGCTCGCCCTCGGGGTAGCGGGCGGCCAGCTCGGCGTAGGAGGCGTCCAGATCGGCCCGGGTGGCGATCACCGAGGACTGCTCGCTGGCCCAGGCGCCGAGCTGGGAGCCGTGCGGGCGGGTGCGGAAGTAGGCGGCCGTCTCGTCGCGCCCGGTGCGCCGCGCGACGCCCTGGACGATGACCTGGCGGGCCATCGGGTGCCAGGGGAACAGCAGCGAGACGTAAGGGTTCTCCGCCAGGTCGCGGGCCTTGCGGGAGTCGTAGTTCGTGTAGAACACGAACCCCTGCTGGTCGAACTGCTTCAGCAGCACCGTGCGGGAGCTGGGTCGGCCCTCGGCGTCCGCGGTGGACACGACCATGGCGTTCGGTTCGAACAGGTGTGCCTCACTCGCGGCCTGCTTGAACCAGCGCGCGAACTGCTCCACCGGGGTGGCCGGCAGCTCGGTCTCGGCGAGGCCCGCTGCCCGGTACTGCTTGCGCATCGCGGCGGGGTCCGGCGGTACGGCGTCTGGTGCGGCGTCTCGGTCGGTCACGCGGTCATCTTGCCGTATGCGCCGCGCCCGTTCGGCACGGTGTCCTTCATCACTGCGTGGCACTCAGTGCCGCAACCACTCCCCAAAGGTGGCACTCGGGGATATCGTTCTGATGCCGTTCCGGTTGGGTGACCGCCAGCCGCACGGGGCATCACAGGGGTACCGCCCAGGACCGCGAGTCCGTCAGAGCCACGACCGCGGATCCACCGGGCGCAGAGTCGTTCCCACCGCACCGGACACGGTCCGCATCATCACCCCGACAACACCATCCGTCGCACACATCACGAGGGAGCCGCCTGATGTCCGACTTCGTACCCGGACTCGAAGGAGTCGTCGCGTTCGAGACGGAGATCGCCGAACCCGACAAGGAGGGCGGCGCGCTCAGGTACCGGGGCGTCGACATCGAGGATCTCGTCGGCCACGTCTCGTTCGGCAACGTCTGGGGCCTGCTCGTCGACGGGGCCTTCAATCCCGGCCTGCCGCCCGCCGAGCCGTTCCCGATCCCGGTCCACTCCGGTGACATCCGCGTCGACGTACAGTCCGCGCTCGCGATGCTGGCCCCCGTGTGGGGCCTGAAACCGCTGCTGGACATCGACGCCGAACAGGCCCGCGACGACCTCGCGCGGGCGGCCGTCATGGCCCTGTCCTACGTCGCCCAGTCCGCGCGCGGGCAGGGGCTGCCGATGGTCCCGCAGCGCGAGATCGACAAGGCGCAGTCCGTCGTCGAGCGGTTCATGATCCGCTGGCGGGGCGAGCCGGACCCGAAGCATGTCGCGGCGGTCGACGCGTACTGGACGAGCGCGGCGGAGCACGGCATGAACGCGTCCACGTTCACCGCACGGGTCATCGCGTCCACGGGCGCGGACGTGGCGGCGGCCCTCTCCGGCGCCGTGGGAGCCATGTCCGGCCCGCTGCACGGCGGCGCCCCCTCGCGCGTCCTGTACATGATCGAGGAGATCGAGCGCACCGGGGACGCCGAGGCGTACGTGAAGCAGGCCCTGGACCGGGGCGAACGCCTCATGGGCTTCGGCCACCGCGTGTACCGCGCCGAGGACCCCCGCGCCCGCGTCCTGCGTCGCACGGCCCGCGAACTGGGCGCACCGCGCTTCGAGGTCGCCGAGGCCCTGGAGAAGGCGGCCCTGGCGGAACTCCACGCCCGGCGCCCCGACCGGGTCCTGGCCACGAACGTCGAGTTCTGGGCGGCGATCGTCCTGGACTTCGCCGAGGTCCCCGCCCACATGTTCACCTCGATGTTCACCTGCGCCCGCACGGCGGGCTGGTCGGCCCACATCCTGGAACAGAAGCGCACCGGCCGCCTGGTGCGCCCCTCGGCCCGCTACATCGGCCCCGGCTCCCGCGACCCGCGCGAGATCGAGGGCTACGGAGACATCGCCCACTGATCCCCTGCGGCGCAACGCAGACGACCCGCGAGCTCGGGTTCCCCCGCCTCAGGGCGGAGGAGCCGGCCGGACGTACCGGCGAGCTCGCGGGTCGGGTGACTGCCTGGGATTGGGCCGGCTGCACGCAAAGGTCACGCGCGGGTCCGGCACCGCACTGATGTGGTGACGGGCCGCTAGCCCGCAGCCACCTCACGCGTCCGGTTTCCATACATCTGCCGAACCACCTCCCTTCTCGTGTGCCCCACACACTAGGAACCCCTCGCGACGGGTTCAACCTCTTTTTTTGGTTGACCCCCGTGCCTCCTGGGGAGGTAGCCGATGTGGATGATCTTCGTATCGTCGTGGCCGACGGGAACCGCAGGCTCGAGGAGTGGCGGGCCGTGCACAACCGGATCGTGCCGCCCGATGAGCTGAGTGCCGACGAGGTGCGGGAGCGCAGTGGGCGGTATCGGCTGGAGAACGTCTATCTCGGGGACGTGCTCGTCGGGTGCTCCACCGTGCGGCCGCCGGACGGCACGGACGGGGTGGCCACCGTCATCGCGCGCGTGCTGCCCGAGTACCGCCGGCGCGGCTTCGGGGGCGCGCTGTACGAGCACTGTCTCGCGTATGCCCTCGGGCTGGGGGCACGCGAGGTGCGGACCGTTGTTCTCGAGGCCAATGGTGACGGGGTGCGGTTCGCCGAGGCGCGGGGGTTCGCCGAGGTCGAGCGGTATGTGGCGCCCGAGGACGAGGCCGAGGTCTGGATCACGATGCGGCTCGAGCGGGCAGTGGTATGACGTCTCCGGCGGGCAACGATTCCTCGAAATCTTGCGGGAACCTGATGTGTGCTGCGTCACGTTCGAGTTGAATGATTGTTAGTGGGCGAACCGCCGCACCGTACGCGTGCGGACGCAGCTTGGCAGGGGGTCCAGGTGAGTGCTTCCCGGCGTAGTGGGACCACCGACGAGCTGGGGCCGGACGAGCCCGAGCGGGCCGGTCCCGAGGGCACCGGCGGCTCCGATCTGCTCGCCGCCCTGCTGGACGGGATGGACGCGGCCCTGTGCGCCTTCGACGCCGGCGGGGTCGTCACCCACTGGAACCGTGAGGCCGAGCGGATTCTCGGGTGGACCGCCGAGGAGGCGGTCGGGCGGCACGGGTTCGCCGGGTGGGCCGTGCGCAGTGCCGACGCCGAGGAGGTCGAGGGGCGGCTCATGTCCGCCATGGACGCCCCCGGGCGGCAGGTGCACGAGTTCGCGCTGCTCACCAAGGACGGGGGGCGGGTGCTCGTACGGACCCAGTCCGCCGCCGTACGCGGGCCTGACGGCAAGCCCGCCGGGGTGTACTGCGCCTTCAGCGAGGTGCACGCGCAGATCGACCTGGAGCGGTCCATCGCGCTGAGCGAGGCCCTGTTCGAGGACGCCTCCTGGGGTGTCGTGCTCGTCGACGCCGATCTGCGGCCCGCCGTCGTCAACGCGCACGCCGCTCGGGCCTTGGGGATCGGGCGCACGGCCGTCCTGGGGCGTCCGCTCGGGGAGCTGCTCGCCCAGGGTGTCGAGGAGCTGGAGAGCGCCCTCACCCATGTCCTCGCCGAGGGCGCGCCGCCCGCGCCCGCCGAGATCTGGGTCAGCGTGCGCACCCCCGAGGGCGAGCAGCGGCGCTGCTGGCGCTGCGGCTTCGTCCGGCTGGCGTCCCCGCTCGCCGAGGAGCCCGTGCCGCTCGGCGTGGGCTGGCTCTTCCAGGACGTGACCGAGGCCAAGCAGGGCGAGCAGGAGGCGTCGCTGCTGCGGTTCCGGACCAACCAGACGCACCGGGCCGGCCGGGCCGCGGCGGAGTGCGAGGACCCGGCGGAGGCGGCCACCGTCCACCTGGACTTCGCGCTGGCCGGATTCGCCGACCACGCGCTGCTCGACCGTGTCGCGGGCGGCTCGCTCGGTGACGCGGACGCGGCCGCTCCGGTCCGCCTGGTCCGTATCGCCGCCACCCCCTCCGGCGCCCCCGGCCCCAGCCTGCCCACCGGCGAGGCGGGCCTGCCGGTCCGCTACTCGGAGGGTCACCCGGCGCTGCAGTGCGTGGCGCGCGCCGGATCGGTCCGGGCCAGCGTGGGCACGGTCCCGGCGGAACAGGCCCGCCTGTGGGCCCAGGCCCGCCAGTGGCCGCCCGAGTCGGTGCACGCCCTGTGCGCGGTGCTCAGGAGCCGGGGCCGGACGCTGGGCGTCGTGACGTTCCTGCGGGGAGGGGGCCGCAGCCCCTTCGAGCGGTCGGACGCGACGTACGCGGAGGACGTGGCGGCCCGGATCGCGACCGCTCTGGACCTGGCGGACCCGCGCTAGGGGACGGTCGTCGCCCGGGGGCTCACCGCCGGTAGAAGATCCGGTCTCCGTACTCCTCCAGCACCCGCCCGTTCCACTCGTGGCCGCCGTCCACGTTGCCCGAGCGCAGCAGGGGCGGCTCGATGCCGCGGTCGGCCAGGGCGCTGGCCGCCGTGGCCATGACGGCCTGGAGGAGGGCCGAGGTGACGACGGTGGACGCGGGAGCGAAGGGCGCCGGCACGGTGTCCAGGGTCAGCTCGGCGTCCCCGACCGCGATCTTGGAGTCGAGGACGAGATCGCAGTGGTCCTTCAGATACGTCCCGGAGACGTGCCGTGACTTCGTCTCGGAGGCGTATGCCACGGACGTCACCCCGATGACCTTCGCGCCCAGCGCGCGGGCGTTCATCGCCATCTCCACCGGCAGCGCGTTCCGCCCGGACAGCGAGACGATCACCAGCGCGTCCCCCGCGCGGAGCGGCGAGGTGTCCAGGACGGCCGCCGCGAGACCGTCGACCCGCTCCAGGGCGGAGCCCAGCGTGGCCGGCATCACGTCGACCCCGACGACTCCCGGTACCGCCAGCAGATTCATCAGGGCCAGGCCGCCCGCGCGGTAGACGACGTCCTGCGCGGCCAGCGAGGAGTGCCCGGCCCCGAAGGCGAACAGCCGCCCGCCGTCGGCGACGGTGTCGGCGAGCAGCGTGCCGGCCGCCTCGATGCGCTCGGCCTCCTCGTCGCGGACCCGCTGGAGCAGCCCGATCGCGGCGTCGAAGAACTGGCCGGCCAGCTTGCGGTCGCTCATGCGCGGGGCCCCTTTGCCATGCGGTGTCTGTCCGGGCGACGGTGTCTGTGTCGCGGATCACCGTGCGGTCTGGACCAGTGCGCTGTCAATACGGCGGCCGCGGGGGTGCGGCGGACCGCGGGCGCCCGGGCGCGGGGCGCCGTACGCCCCTGCGCGTACCCGCGCGCGCACCTGTACAGGTGCGAAACCCCCTCGTTTCAACGGCGCGGCACGGTTGTCAGCGCTATGCGTCAGAATTGAAGCCAGGGCCAGCGCACGCGCCGCGAAGCTGTCGCGCTTCCGGCAGATCTCATCGAGGGGCACGTATGTCCGGACTGATCGACACCACGGAGATGTATCTCCGCACCATCCTCGAGCTGGAAGAGGAAGGGGTGGTCCCCATGCGTGCCCGGATCGCCGAGCGGCTCGACCAGAGCGGACCGACGGTCAGCCAGACGGTGGCGCGCATGGAGCGTGACGGCCTGGTGTCCGTCGCCACGGATCGGCACCTGGAGCTGACCGACGAGGGTCGCCGGCTGGCCACCCGCGTGATGCGCAAGCACCGGCTCGCCGAGTGCCTGCTCGTCGACGTGATCGGTCTGGAGTGGGAGCAGGTGCACGCGGAGGCCTGTCGTTGGGAGCACGTGATGAGCGAGGCCGTCGAGCGCCGTGTGCTGGAGCTGCTCCGCCACCCCACCGAGTCGCCCTACGGCAACCCCATCCCGGGCCTGGAGGAGCTGGGTGAGAAGGACGGCGCCGACCCCTTCCTGGACGAGGGCATGGTGTCGCTGGCCGAGCTGGACCCGGGGACCGAGGGCAAGACCGTGGTCGTGCGCCGGATCGGCGAGCCGATCCAGACGGACGCGCAGCTGATGTACACGCTGCGCCGGGCGGGCGTGCAGCCCGGCTCGGTGGTGAGCGTGACGGAGTCGGCGGGCGGTGTGCTGGTGGGCAGTGGCGGTGAGGCGGCCGAGCTGGAGGCGGAGATCGCCTCGCATGTGTTCGTCGCCAAGCGCTGACGGTTCGGAGCAGCTGACGGTTCGGAGCAGTCGATAGCGGGTAACTCCTGTTGTTTCAGGGGTAGTTGAGGCGACCGTCGCGATCTCGTCGTTTCCAAGATTCAGTCCGCCGAATCGCAGCGCTCCGGCGCTGCGCGTGCAAGGCTGTCGCGTGAGGCATATGACTTGAGGGGGCGGAGTATGTGCCGCAGACGTGTGGAGGGCCCCGGCGCCCTGCGGCGCCGGGGCCTGTCCTCCCCTGTTCTGACCCGGAGCCCCGAGCTCCCAGGGTCATTCCCCTCGGACCGTTTTCCCCGAGCGGTCCGCCTCCCGTTGAAGATCTCCCCTCGACCGCGGCGGTCAATCCTTGGGGGAGGTCACTCGAATGAGGGGTGTTGCCCGCCGAGACGGCATTTTCGAATAGGGGTTCGATAACCTGCGAGTGACGGGTCGCGCGAGACGTGCGCTGCAGATGTATGTACGGACGTCACGCGGGACACAGGGATCACCACACCACGCGAGGCTCGCGTGACCGACGCAAGGGCACGGCAGGCGGAGCTAGGGGGGTGCCAGGACCTATGGCGCGGCGTATCGACGTGACCGGGAAGGGCGGGGTACGCCTCGCGGCCTGGGAGTTCGGCGACCCACCCAAGACCGACCGGCCTCCCGCCGCCGACCCCGAGCCGGGGCACGGTGTGCTGTTACTGCACGGGCTGATGGGCCGTGCCTCGCACTGGGCGCCCACGGCCCGCTGGCTCTCCGAACGGCATCGCGCGGTCGCCCTGGACCAGCGCGGGCACGGGCGCAGCGACAAGCCCACCGAGGCCGCCTTCACCCGTGAGGCGTATGTGGAGGACGCGGAGGCCGCCCTGGAGCAGCTGGGCCTCGGCCCGGCCGTCCTGATCGGCCACGCGATGGGCGCGCTGACGGCCTGGCAACTGGCCGCGAAACGGCCCGACCTGGTGTCGGGCTTGATCATTTGTGACATGCGGGCCTCCGCGCTGGGCGCGGCCTCGCAGCGGGAGTGGGCGGACTGGTTCAAGTCCTGGCCGGTCCCTTTCGCGACTCTCGCCGACGTACGCAAGTGGTTCGGCGAGGACGACCCCTGGGTCGAGCGGCCCAACCCCGCGCGGGGGGAGTTCTACGCCGAGGTCATGCAGGAGCACGAGGACGGCTGGCGGCCGGTGTTCGAGCCGGAGCAGATGCTGAAGTCCCGCGAGACCTGGGTGTACGACGCGCACTGGGAGGAGCTGGCCCAGGTGCAGTGCCCGACGCTGGTCGTCCGGGGCCTCGACGGCGAACTGGGCCGGGCCGAGGCGCAGGAGATGGTCCGGGTGCTGCCGAGGGGCGAGTACGCGGAGGTCGCCGAGGCGGGTCACCTGGTGCACTACGACCAGCCGGAGGCCTGGCGGGGTGCGATCGAGCCGTTCCTGGACGCGGTACGGACGATCTGAGGGCCGCCCTACCCCTTGCTCACCGCCGTCAGGATCTCCGGGAGCCTGGCAGCCGTCTGCGGCGCCGCCAGCCTGAGCCCCAGTGCCGTGATCGCCGCCCCGTACGCCGCTCCCACCGGCAGCAGCAGCCAGGTCCATTCGTCGCCGTTCGCCGAGACGTTCAGCCAGATGGTCAGGGCGATGACGGGGGCGCAGATGAGGGCCGCCGCGACCATGCCGCCGAAGATGGAGATCCAGGCCAGGCCCACCTGACCGGGGGCCACGTTCTTGTAGCCCTCCTGCGGGATGGAGTACGGGAAGCGGGCCGAGGTCCAGGCACCGGTCGCCAGCATCGCGCCGAGCAGGGCGAAGGACAGGCCCAGGGCCTCGGGGAGGCGGGCCCAGTCGCCCAGCAGGGCCGCCGTCAGCACGGTCACCAGCGCCGCGTACGGCAGGGTGATCACCAGCAGGGCCAGGGCACGCGCGCGTAGTTCGACGTACGCCTCCCGCGGGGTCGAGATCGTCATCGCGACCATCCAGAACGCGGAGGTGTCCTGGCCGAACTGGTTGTACATCTGGATCCCGATCATCCCCGCCGCGAAACAGGCGAAGTAGATCGAGCCGGTGCCCTGGACGGCGTTGAACACCGGCACGATCAGGCCGATCGCCAGCGAGGTCACCCAGGCCGCCTTGGTCTTCGGGTCGCGCCAGACGTAGCGCAGACTGCGCTCCATGGCCGTCCCCGTGCGCCCCGCGGGCAGCAGCCGGGCGAGGCCCGTGGACTGCCGTACGGACGTCTCGGTGACCGTCTGGAGGGTCGAGCCGTCGGGTTCGGTCATCAGCCGGGTCAGATGACGCGACCATACGGCGATCAGGGCCGCCAGCGCCCCGCCCGTCAGCGCGAGTTGCAGCAGGGCCACGCCGTACGACCCCTCGCTCGCCGCGTCGGCCGCCCCGATCGCCGACGCCGGTGGCACCCAGCGCAGCACGTCCGCCGCCGGGTCGAGCTGTCCCAGCCCGGAGGAACCGAGGCGCTGCGCGCCGAAGTTGACGACCTGCGCGCCGACGGCGATGACCAGACCGCTCAGTACCGCGAGATCACGGCCCTTCCGGCTGGTCAGCAGCCGGATGTTGGCGGCGGCGACGGCCCGCGCGAGGGCCACGCACACCAGCAGCGCCAGCACGACGCCGACGACGCCCACGACGTACGCGATCGCGCCGTGCGCCACCGCGATCACCGAGCCGGCCAGCAGGCAGAGCGTGAACAGGGGGCCGATGCCGACCAGGGAGGCGGCGAGGAGCGCGCGCACCAGGGGGTGCGGGCGCAGGGGGAGCATGACCAGGCGGGTCGGGTCGAGGGTCTCGTCGCCGCCGGGGAAGAACAGCGGCATCACCGCCCAGCCGAGCGCCAGCACCGCGACCAGCAGGACGACGACGGACGCGGCGTGGGCGTGGCCGCGCAGCGCGATCAGGCCGATCAGCTGCAGCGCGGCGAACAGGAGCGTGAAGGCGGCCGAGGCGACGTAGGCGGCGCGGCGGCCGGAGGACTGGCGCAGCCCGTTGCGCAGCAGCGACAGTTTCAGCCGGACCAGCACCGGCGTGATCGTCGGCGCGCTCATCGGGTGCCGCCGCCCAGCCAGTCGAGGTCGGACCCGGCGTCCCGCCCGTGCGCCCCGACCAGTTCCAGGAACGCCTGCTGCAGGGAGGACGCGTCCCCGCGTACGTCGGCCAGGGGGCCGTGTGCCCGGATCCGGCCCGCCGCCATCACGGCGACCCAGTCGCACAGCGATTCGACGAGTTCCATCACGTGGGAGGAGAAGACGACGGTGGCGCCGGAGGCGGTGTACCGCTCGAGGACGCCCCGGATGGTCTGCGCGGAGACCGGGTCGACGCCCTCGAACGGCTCGTCGAGGAAGAGCACTTCGGGGTTGTGGAGGAGAGCGGCGGCGAGCCCGATCTTCTTGCGCATACCGGTCGAGTAGTCGACGACGAGCTTGTGCTGGGCGCCGGCCAGGTCCAGCACGTCGAGCAGCTGCGTGGCCCGCTTGTCGACCTCGGCGCCGGGCAGTCCGCGCAGCCGCCCGGAGTAGGCCAGCAGCTCCCGCCCCGACAGCCGCTCGAACAGCCGCAGCCCCTCCGGCAGCACCCCGATCCGCGCCTTGACCTCCACGGGGTCCCGCCACACGTCATGCCCCACGACCCGAACCGACCCCTGATCGGGCCGCAACAGCCCGGTCACCATGGACAGCGTGGTGGTCTTCCCGGCCCCGTTGGGCCCGACCAGGCCGATGAACTTCCCGGCGGGCAGCTCCAGATCGATCCCGGCGACGGCGATCTGCTGCCCGAACCGCTTCCAGAGACCATGAACGCTTACGGCCGACGTCATGGTGGAACCCTACGGCCGGGCAGCGGACCCAGGGGTGCGAGGAACCGCGCACGTCACCGGTCCCGGCCGCACGCGTAGGCCAGCGGCGAGATCAACTCCTCCGCGTCCGGCAGCCAACGGTTCGCGGGCGTGGGGCGGCACGCCCACTGCACGGCACCGGAGGACCCGTACCGCGTGGGCGGCGCGGCCACGTAGCCGCCCTCGCCCAGCGCGTGCAGGTCGAGCGAGGACGGCGACCATCCGAGCTTGCGGACCAGATCGGGCACCTTCACGGAGGCCCCGGGCAGCACGAAGAAGTGCATCCGGCGATCCGGCGTCAACGTCACGGGACCGAGCGTCAGCTCCATCCGCTCCATCCGGGCCAGCGCCAGGAACCCGGCCGTCTCCGCGACCGAGATCGCGTCGAAGGTACGCCCCGTGGGCAGCAGGATCGACGACAGCGGCTGCTTGGACCACATCCGGCGGGCGACCGTCGCACTGCCCGTCGCCTGCGTTCCCCAGTCCGCCCGAGCGGGATGCGCCCCCGGCGCACCGCACGAGCCGTCGCCGCACGAGCAGCGCTGCACCCCGTCGACGGCTTCCAGCCAGGTGCCGGGGAACACGTCCCAGTGGCGCTCCTCGGCGTAGCGAACGGCGGTCTCCAGCAGCGATTCCCCACGCTGCTTCGGAATCTGAGCGGCTTCAGTGCTCGCGATGGTCTCTTCCACGAACATCACAACTCCCGCGTCCACCTCGGGTTACGCCTGAAGCGCGCGCGGGGGAGGAGCATCGATTCCGCAACTGGGGCGCATGGGTGCACGTGTGGGGGCGCGCGGGAGGATCCGTGGCAGGAGCTGGGTAGCCACGAATGGGGTCGGCTTCCGCCTTTACCCCGGCAATCCTCACATGCCTCGCATTTTCGTTATGTCCGCGGGGCATTGATCTTCACGGCCGGATCTTTTCGGTGAGACAGCCGGATCTCCAGGGGGTACGCCAATGGCCGCAAGGCCGCTCGTCGCGCGGCAGCCGAACGAACGGTTGCAGGCGCTCATCCAGGAAGCGGGTTGCTCGAACGCCGGGCTGGCCCGCCGGGTCAACATGTGCGGCGCCGAGCACGGCCTCGACCTGCGCTACGACAAGACGTCCGTGGCCCGTTGGCTGCGGGGACAGCAGCCGCGCGGACGCGCCCCGGCGATCATCGCCGAGGCACTCGGCCGCAAACTCGGCCGCACGGTCACGATCGACGAGATCGGCATGGCCAACGGCAAGAACCTCGCCTCCGGTGTCGGGCTCCAGTTCTCGCCGACCGTACTGGGCGCCATCGAGCAGGTCTGTGAGCTGTGGCGCAGTGACGTGGGCCGCCGGGACTTCCTGTCCGGCTCCTCCGTCGCCGCCTCCGCGCTCGTCGAGCCCAGCCGGGACTGGCTGATCTCGGCGCCCGACTCCCAGGTCGCGCGCGCGGCCGGCCCGCGTGTGGGCACGTCCGACGTGGCGGCCGTGAAGGCGATGACGCAGGCGCTGGTCGACCTGGACCACCAGTACGGCAGCGGGCATGTGCGCCCGGTCGTCGTGCACTACCTCAACAGCGTCGTCTCGGGGCTGCTCGCCGGGTCCTACCGGGAGGCCGTGGGACGCGAACTGTTCGCGGCGGTCGCCCGGTTGACCGAGCTGGCCGGCTACATGGCCGTCGACACCGGCCAACCCGGGCTGGCCCAGCGGTACTACATCCAGGCCCTGCGGCTCGCCCAGGCGGCCGGGGACCGCGGATACGGCGGTTACGTCCTCGCCGCGTCCATGAGCCATCTGGCGGCGCAGCTCGGAAACCCGCGCGAGATCGCGCAGCTGGCGCGGGCGGCGCAGGAGGGGGCGCGGGGGCGCGTCACCCCGCGCGCGGAGGCGATGTTCTACGCGGCCGAGGCCCGTGGACACGCGCTCATGGGCGACGTACGGGCCACTCAGTCGGCGTCCGGGCGGGCGGTGAGCGCGCTGGAGGCGGCGGATCCGGCGACCGGGGACGACCCGGCGTGGATCGCGCACTTCGACGAGGCCTATCTGGCCGACGAGTTGGCGCACTGCCTTCGCGACCTCGGCCAGGCCGAGGCGGCGGCGCGGCGCGCGGAGGAGTCCCTCGCCGGGCTGCCGGAGACGAAGGCGCGGCGGCGGGCGATCGGCTATGTGCTCCTCGCCACGGCCCAGGTGCAGCAACGCGAGGTCGAACAGGCCTGCCACACCGGCCTGAAGGCCGTGGAGCTGCTGGAGACGCTGCGCTCCAACCGGGGCGCCGAGTACCTGGAGGACTTCCAGCAACGTCTCGATCCGTACCGGGAGGAGCCCGTGGTACGTGAGTTCGGGGCCCGGCTGGAACTCCAGGCGGCGGCGTGAACGGACGGTCCACGCAGGCGTGAAGACCAGGGAAACACCGGCGCCGACGGCGAAAGGAGGGCATGAAGAGCGAATGGGGGCCGGATCTGTTACGGCGGTCACAGGGACCCGGGTCACGCCTTGAGCTGCGTGGCACGTGCCTCGCGTGACCCGGTAGCGTGAGCCGACGATTCCGAAGGTCCCCCATTCGTAGGAGTCCCGGTGACGCAGAGTGGACAGGGCGAGGAGCCCTCGGCGCGGCCCGCGCGCGAAGGCATCGTGCTGCCCTCCGACGGAGGCGAGCCCCTGCTCCCGGGCATGACGGGCGGCCACGGCGGCCCCCAGCACCCCGCCCCCACGACCCCGCCGCCCGCCCCGGCGGCCGGTCAGGCCTGGAGCGGCTCCTGGGGCCCCGACCAGCCGCAGGCCC
Organism: Streptomyces sp. NPDC003635; assembly: GCF_053587635.1. Classification (NCBI taxonomy): domain Bacteria; kingdom Bacillati; phylum Actinomycetota; class Actinomycetes; order Kitasatosporales; family Streptomycetaceae; genus Streptomyces; species Streptomyces sp. NPDC003635. Next base: position 230,882 of record NZ_JBSFOK010000002.1, read on the forward strand.
CGGCGGCCCCGGCTCAGGGGCAGGGCTGGACGCCCCCGCCCGCGCAGCCCTGGGACGCCCCGGCGTCCCAGCCCCTGCCCCCGGAGGGCGCCCCGGCACCGTCGTACGGCGGTCAGCAGCAGTACGGCGGCCAGGACTACGGCACCCCGTCCCAGGGATACGGCACCCATGCCGCCCCGGCGTACGGCACCCCGCAGGCCGCTGCCTACGGGGACGAGGGCGCCACCCAGTACCTGCCGCCGGTCGCGGACGACGGCGCCACGCAGTACATCCCGCCGGTCGCCGACGACGGCGCGACCCAGTTCATACCGCCGGTCGGCGGTAGGGCCCTGCCGCCCGAGGTAACCCCGGAGGCGCCCGGCGAGAGCACCACGGTGCTGGGACGGGTCCGGCCGAACGCCGCGCAGAACCCCGTACCGCACCCCGTGCGGAACTCCGCGCCGAACCCGGACGCCGAGGCCACGCAGTTCATCGCGCCCGTACCGGCGGGCGACGGCGAGCGGCAGCCGCCCGCCGAGTTCGACAGCCTCTTCCGCAGCGCCCCGGGCGACTCCCCGGCCGGGGCCACCCAGCAGCTCCCGCGCTTCCAGCAGCCGCAGCCCCAGCCGCGGCAGTACGGCGGCTCCCAGCAGCCGCCGGTCATTGCGAGGCGGGAGTCGTACGACGACGAGGACCGTCGCCGCGGCGGCCGTACCGGATCCCGGGTGCCGCTGTTCGCCGCCGTGGGCGTGGCCATCGCCGTCGTCGGGATCGGTGCCGGCGCGCTGATGGCCAATGGCGGCGGGGACGACGGGGGTGACGACAACAAGACCGTCGCCGCCACGGCCCCGGCGAGCCCGTCGGCGTCCGCCTCGCCGTCCGCCGACCCGGCCGAGGCGCAGGCCGTGGAGCTGGACAAGCTGCTGGCCGACAGCGGCGACAGCCGGACCATGGTCATCAACGCGGTGGCCGACGTGAAGGCCTGCACCAACCTCACCCAGGCCGCGAAGGACCTGCGGGACGCGGCCAAGCAGCGCACCGACCTGGTGACGGAGCTGGGCACCCTGTCCGTGGACAAGCTGCCGCAGAACACCGAGCTGACCGGCGCCCTCACCAAGGCCTGGCAGGCGTCCGCGTCGGCGGACGACCACTACGCGGCCTGGGCCGACCAGGTGGCCAAGCGCAAGGGCGCGATGTGCAAGAAGGGCCAGGCCCGCAGCACCCCGCAGACCGTGGCCGGCAACACGGCCAGCGGGACGGCGAGCACCGAGAAGGCCAAGGCCGCGGGCCTGTGGAACTCGATCGCGAAGACCTACGGCCTGACCGAGCGCCAGCCGACCCAGCTGTAGGCCCCTCGCGGGACGGTCAGCCCAGCAGGTCGGCCTGCTGAAGGGTCTTCGTCACATCGATGAAGCCCTTCCGGGCCGAGACCAGCCGGCCGTCCCGTACGACCTGGAGGGTCACGTCGGCGTTGACCAGCTGAGGGAGGCCGACCGAGGCGAGGGACTCGGAGTACTCCCAGTTCAGCTTGGGCGTGAGCCCGCCCGTGCTGATCTCCAGGCCGTCGTCCAGGGCGCGGCGGATCGAGCGGGCGTTCACCTCGGCGTCGCCGATGGAGTCGACCACGGCCTTGAAGACGGTGTAGGCGATCCAGGTGGTCTGCACTCCGGCGTCCGCGGGGTCGATGCGGTTGTCGCCGAAGGCGTGCGCGCTGATCACCTTCTTCATCTCGTCCCAGCGCTGGTCGCTGGCGACGGGATACCAGCCGGTGATGTACGCGCCCTCGTACGGTCCGGACTTGCCGCCGGAGGCGTCGATCACGGTCTGGTCGACGCTGCCCAGCACGGTCGCCGTGCGCACGTCGGGGAACTCCTCGCGGCCACGCCGGAAGGAGTCCATGAAGGTGCTGGTGCGGTCCCCGAGGGCGGGCACCACGCAGCCCGGGCTCGCCGGGTCGGTGCTGGTGTATTCGAGTGCCCGCTCCGACTGCGCCGAGTACTCGGTGGCGTCCTCCGCCGCCAGCTGGTCGCCCGCGTCGGTGTGGCCGCCCGCGGAGAGACCGGAGTTCAGCAGCGGGGGCAGCTCGTCGCCCGCGATGCTGTCGGGCCGTACGAGGGCGACCGGACCGCAGGTCTCGGCGAGCTCCCGGCCGAGGCCGGCCAGCAGACTGGGCTGGCCGCCGTTGACCGGGTAGGACAGCGGGCTGGTGAACTCGGCGCCGGTGACGCCGTAGCCGCCTATGTAGGGGATGCCCGCGCTCTCCAGCGTGGGGAAGAACGAGTCGGCGTACTGGCTGTAGGAGCCGACCACGGCCACCACGTTCTCGTCGACGGCGCGCTCGGCGCACTTCGCCGCGGAGACGCTGTCGTTGTGGTCGTTGCAGTTCAGCACCCGGAGCTTGCGGCCGTTCAGACCGCCCTGGGAGTTGATCCAGCGGGCGTAGGCCAGCGCGAGCGCGGGCATGCCGGGCTTGTTGGTGGCGCTCGTGTCCTGGGGTGCCCAGGTCATGACGGTGATCGGATCGTCCCCGGCGCCCCCCGAGACACCGGGGATGACCCCGCAACCGACGGCGAGCGATGCGCACGCGACCAGGGCCGCCGCTTTGCTCGCGGTGGCTCTGACGGGTCGGGTGAGCATGGGGAGGTGGATATTGCGGTTGCGCCGCCTGCCGGTCATGGACACGCACGATTCCGTCACATCGCTAACCAGGGAGCGATCCAAGGGCAACAGAAGGTGACGGCGAGGTGAATTGAGGGGGTGCCTGGGCCTCGTTCGGGCGGGAACGTACGATCGATGACCGTGCAAGGTTCGGAGAACTCTTCCCGTCGCGGCCGTCGCTCATCCACCATGGGCGGCATGCCACTGAACGACATGCCGTGGTGGCGCTGGCGCAGCAATGTGCGCTCCGCGCTGCACATGCTCTCCGACCCCGGGTTCCAGCGCGACGTCTGGCTCGCCGGTGTCGACGGCTACGGAGACGTCACCGATGCCGTGTACCGCCTGGTCGAGGACACCTGGCTGGACAACTGGTCCGCCGAGAAGTACGTCGGCACGATCTTCCGGGACTCGCAGGAGGCGGCGCTCGTCGACACCGCCGTGCTCCGGGTGCTGCGGATCATGCACCAGGTCGGGCCCGACGCCCCGGTCGCCGCGTATCTGGAACACCAGGGGTGGCCGGACGCGGTGCGGGCGGCGCGGGACGCGCATGTGCGGATGGCGGCGAGTGACGGGGACGACCCGGACACGCCTCCGCGCACGCTGGAGGTGCTGCGGATCATGACGAGGTCCGCGTAGCGGTTCGGCGGGCGGTCCGTCTGCCGGGACGGCCGTGATCGAGGGGCGCCGTCTGTGGGACCCTGTGGTGCATGAACGAGCAGTCCAACCGAGCCGCGGTCCCCACCGACCAGTACGTCCTCACCCTGTCCTGCCCCGACAAGCAGGGCATCGTGCACGCCGTGTCGAGCTACCTCTTCATGACCGGCTGCAACATCGAGGACAGCCAGCAGTTCGGCGACCACGACACGGGTCTGTTCTTCATGCGCGTCCACTTCTCGGCGGAGGCGCCGGTGACGGTGGAGAAGCTGCGGGCGAGCTTCGCGGCGATCGGTGACTCCTTCCAGATGGACTGGCAGATCAACCGGGCCGACGAGAAGATGCGCATCGTCCTGATGGTCTCCAAGTTCGGGCACTGCCTGAACGACCTGCTGTTCCGCGCCCGGATCGGGGCGCTGCCGGTGGAGATCGCGGCGGTGGTCTCCAACCACATGGACTTCGCCGAGCTGGTGGGGTCGTACAACATCCCCTTCCACCACATCCCGGTGACGAAGGACACGAAGTCGCAGGCCGAGGCGCGGCTGCTGGAGATCGTGCGCGAGCAGAACGTCGAGCTGGTGGTGCTCGCGCGCTACATGCAGGTGCTCTCCGACGACCTGTGCAAGCAGCTCAGCGGCCGGATCATCAACATCCACCACTCCTTCCTGCCGAGCTTCAAGGGCGCGAAGCCGTACCACCAGGCGCACACACGGGGCGTGAAGCTGATCGGTGCGACGGCGCACTACGTCACCGCGGACCTCGACGAGGGACCGATCATCGAGCAGGAGGTCGAGCGGGTGGGGCACGACGTCACGCCGGACCAGCTTGTCGCGGTCGGCCGGGACGTGGAGTGCCAGGCGCTGGCGCGGGCCGTGAAGTGGCATGCGGAGCGCCGGATTCTGCTGAACGGGCGGCGGACGGTCGTTTTCGCCTAACAGCTCGGGTCCGTCGGTCTTCGGGCGACTGCGCGACCTGCCCCCACCGGGCCCGCGGTCGCCGGCGAATCCCCGGCCAGCCCCTACATCCGGCTCAACGCGGCCACCGAGAACAGCACGTCCTTGATGGCCTCCCGGTCGCCCACCTGCCCCGCGGCCGCCTCCGTCGGCGAGACGTGACCCGCGGCCAGCTGGCAGAACTCCACGCCGTCCAGCGCCACGTGCGCCACCTCGTGCTCCTTCGAGCCCACCGTGCCCGGTGAGTCCAGCGGGATCAGCCACTCGCCCCCGCCCGACCCCTCGATCTCCAGCCGCACGCTCCGGCCGGGCCCGCCGGCCAGGCCGAGGTGGCGGCCGTGCGCGGGGGCCGCGAGCCCGTCCTGCCGGCGCCGCGCCAGCGCGACCGGCAGCATCCGGGCGGCGAGGTCGACCATGTCGTGCAGATACCGGCCCGACGGCGGCTCGTACGGATAGTCCACGGCCTCCGCGATGTCACTCGCGTGCACCCAGCACTCGAACGCCCGGTCCAGCAGCGCGTCGTGCAGCGGCAGCTCGAAATCGCCGTAGGAGACCGGCATTCCGCCCGCCTGGCCGCCGGTGAAGGACGCCGTGCGGACCAGGTCGTGGCTCTGTTCCCGCCAGGGTGCGCGGACCGAGCGGGTGGGCGGGAAGTGCGAGGCGCGCCAGTAGGCCTCCGTTCTGGAGGACGGGGTGGGCCGGTCCGCCGGGACGTCGCCGAGCGGGTCGTCCAGGCCGAGCGCGACCGCCACGAGGCCGTCGACGGTCAGCAGATGGGCGATCACCCCGGCGACCGTCGTACGGCGGCTCGTCGCCTCGTCGGCCCGGAACCACCGCAGCCGCACGGGCGCGTGCCACTCCGCGTCCCCGAAGTCCTGGAGCAGCGCGTCCAGACGCGCGGTCTCGGCGTCGTACGCCGCCGCCCAGCCGGGGACCGGGATGCGCGGCGGGCGGCGCTCCAGGCAGCTCTCCAGGACCCGGGTGCGCAGCGCGGGGTCGAGGTCGAGGCTCTCGGCGCGGTGCAGCAGGCCCACGGCCTCGCGCAGCCGCAGCGCCTCGTCGGCGCAGGAGCCGCAGTCGCCGAGGTGCGCCTCGACCGCGAGGGTCTCCTCCGGCGAACAGGCGGCCAGCGCCCACGCCCCGAGCAGTGACTTCAGCACCGGGTGCTCCAGCGTGAGCGGCGCCGGGTCGGTGAGGTCGGGCAGGGGCCGCCCGGTGTCCTCGACGGAGGCCCGGGGCAGCGGTATGCGCGGCGGCTGCTCGGGGCCGCCGCTCGGGCCGTTGCCCCTGCCGCCGCCGTTGCCGTCCCCGGGCCCGTCGGACCCGGTGCCACCGCCGCGGTTCTCGTGCGTGTCCTCGCCCTTCGGCTCGCCCTCGTGATCGTCGAACTCCTCGAACCGACCCGTGTCACTCACACGGCACCCCCGTATCCCGGCGGCGCGCCGGCGTCGTGGGCCGTGGACAGCAGTTGCAGCCCCAGGCGGAGGCGGCGGCGTGCCTCGACCTCCGTGACGCCCAGGTCGGTCGCCGTCTGGCGGTAGTCGCGGCGCTGGAAGTAGGCGTGCTCCAGGGCGGCGCGCAGGGGCAGGGGCATGGCCTGGACGATGTAGTCGGCGCGGGCCGCCACGGACGCGTGCCGCACCTTGCGCTCCAGGTCCTCCGGGGTGCCCTGGTCGCCCTGGGTGAGCGAGGCGCGCAGCCGCTGCACGGCGAGGCGGTGGGTGAGGTTCGCCACCCAGGAGCGCAGCGGGCCCTGCTTGGGGTCGTAGGCGTCGGGGTGCTCCCAGACGTGGGCGAAGACCTCGCGGGTGACGCCGTCGGCGGCGTGCTCGTCGCCCAGGACGGTGTGGGCCAGGCCGTGTACGAGGGAGGCGAACCGGTCGTAGAGCTCGCCGAGGGCGGCCGCCTCACCGCGGGCGAGCCGCTGCTGCATCTTGCGGTCCCAGCGGGGCGGTGCGTCCTTCTTCGCCATGCGGCCCCCTCACCTCACACTGCCTGTGCCCTGGTCAAGCCTGCTCCCACCGTCTCCTCGAATGTAGTCGGCACCTCTGACAGCGCACGCCCCTTTGTCGCAATGTGCGCCCCCTGGAAGGCCGAGGGTGATAGTGAAGCGTCACCTACCCGGCCCAATTCTGATCGAACAAGACCGAAGAGGACTGAAACAAGCCTCTTTACGTTCCTTTCCGTTTCTGGGCCCGTGTTTCAGGGCACAGCCGCTGGGCAGCCGCGCTGCAAGGAAGCGTAGGGACGGCTTCCACTTGCGGGGGGTCCGGCGAGCGAAGGGCATGGCGGTGGCGTTCAAAGTGACCTGCGGGGAGCAGGACGGGTGGGCCGTGCTGCGTGTGTCGGGCGAACTGGACCTGGTGACCTCGCCGGTGCTGCGCCAACGCGTCCACGACGAAGTGGCCAAAGGGCGCCACAGCCTCGTGCTCGACCTGTCCGAGGTCTTCTTCTGCGACTCCAGCGGGGTCGGCGTGCTCATCGCCGCCCGCCGGCTCGTCCGCTCCTGCCGGGGCAGCCTGCGCCTGATCCTGCCCGCCCACGGCGCGGAGGAGGGCTCCCACGTCAACCGCGTCCTCGGCGCCCTCGGTGTCCGCCGTCTGTTCGACGTCCACCCCGACGTGGACTCGGCGACCGACGCGGAGTCAGGCCCGCTGTCGGCGTAGCGGACCGACGCTCTGCCACACCGTTGTCCCAAAATTCCCCCGGTCTTGGCACAACCGTCGCTTTCCCGCGCCGAGGCGGCCCCCGGCGTCGTACGCTCCGTGCCAGACGCATCCCACGTGACGTAAAGGCGGCACGAAAAGACATGGTCAGCAGCGAGTACGAGCGCAAGATCGCCGCCCGGTTCGCCACCTTCGACCAGGACGGCAACGGCTACATCGACCGTGCGGACTTCAACGCGGCGGCCAAGGCGCTGCTCGCGGAGTTCGGTACGGCGGCCCGGTCCGACAAGGGCCAGGCGCTGTACAGCGGCGCCGAGGCGTTCTGGCAGGGCATGGCGGGCATAGCGGACCGGGACGGCGACCAGCGCATCACGCGGGACGAGTTCGTGGGCGGCGCGGTCAAGCGGCTGCGCGACAACCCCGACCGGTTCGCCGAGATCGCCCGGCCCTTCCTGCACGCGGCGCTCGCCGTGGCCGACGCGGACGGCGACGGAGCGGCGACGGTCACCGACACCGTGCGCGTACTGACCGCCTTCGGCGTCCACCCCGACATCGCCCGGGCCGCCGCGGACACGCTCGACGCCGACCACGACGGGCGGGTGGAGGAATCCGAGATCGTGACCGCCTTCGCCCGGTACTTCACGGTCCCCGAGTAGAGCTACTCCACGGGCTTCGCATAGCGCTCCCTGAGCTTGTACTTGAGCACCTTGCGCAGGGTGTCGTTGCGCGGAAGGGCGTCCACCACTTCGAGCCGCTCGGGCAGCTTGTGCACGGACAGCCCTTCCGCGCGGAGATAGTCCGTCACCCGCGTGAGGGTCAATTGCTCCGCTCCCGGCGGCTGTTCCACCACCGCGCAGACGCGTTCCCCGCGCTCGGCGTCCGGCAGCCCGATGACGGCCGCGTCCGCGATCGCCGGATGCCGGTGCAGCAGGTCCTCGATCTCCTTGGCCGAGATGTTCTCGCCCTTGCGGATGATCACGTCCTTGAGCCGTCCGGTGAGCACCAGATGTCCGCCGTCGGTCAGCCGCCCCAGGTCACCGGTGCGCAGGAACCCCTCCGCGTCGAAGGCCTCAGCGGTCTGACCCGGATCCAGGTAGCCCCGGCACACCGCCTCTCCGCGCAGCCGTACCTCCCCTTCCACGATCCGGATCTCCATCCCCTCCGGCGGCCGCCCCTCGGTGGTGGCGAGCAGCTCGGGATCGTCGTCCGGGTCGCCCATGGTGATCATCGGCACCTCCGTCATGCCGTAGCCGTGGGTCAGCTGGACGCCCATCTCCCGGACGACCGCGTGATACAGCTCCGGCGGCTTCGGCGCCCCACCGCCCGCGAGCAGCCGGAGCGTCGGAACCACCTTGGCGCCGGGCCGCTTGCGCTGCTCGGTCAGGAACATCGAGTAGAACGCCGTCGACCCGCCCGCCATCGTCACCCCGTGCCGGCGGTAGTCCTCCAGCGCGTCCGGCAGCGCGAACTGCTCGAACAGCACCGCCGGGAAGCCGTACAGCAGCAGCATCACCATGTAGTCCGGGCCGCCGATGTGGGCGTAGGGAAAGGCGATCGAGCCGACGTCGGTGGCGGTCGGGCGCAGGGCGTGGGCGAGGCAGGAGCCGCCCGCGATGAGCGAACGGTCCGTGTGCAGCACGCCCTTGGGGTCGGAGGTGGTGCCCGAGGTCCAGTAGACCCAGCGCACCGAGGCGCCCTCGGCGGGCGGGGCGGGCAGCTCCCGCGGATCGCCGTCCGGGAGGCGGTCGTACGCCTCGAAGACGCCCTTCGCGCCGAGCCGTCGCGCCATCTCCGTGTGGTCGAAGCCGCGCCAGGTGCCCGGTACGGCGAAGTACTCGGCCCTGGACTCGCGCAGCGCGAAACCCACCTCGCGGTCGCGGTAGAAGGGGATGACCGGCGACTGCACGGCGCCCAGGCGGGCCAGGGCGAAGGAGAGCACGGCGGTCTCGATCCGGGTGGGCAGTTGCCAGGCGACGACCGTGCCCGGGCGCACGCCCCTGGCGTACAGGCCGGCCGCCACTCGTTCGGCACGCGCGCGCAGCTCGCCGAAGCTCAGGCAGCGGTCGCCCTGGAGGAGGACGGGCCGGTCCGGGGTGAGGTCGGCGCGGCGGGCGAGCAGGTCCCACAGGGTCCGGGCGGAGCTCAGGTCGGTTGCGGTGTCGGTCACGGCGACGGCTCCCTTTGCTGACGGTGCGTCAGATATGGGCTGAGCGTAGGACTCGCCGCCTTGTCGGTCCAGAGGAGCGGGGCTAGCCTGAACTGACGGATCGTCAGACAGGTGGCCACCGTATGGACCTCGCGTACACGCCCGAGGAGGAGGAGTTCCGGGCACGCCTGAGGCAGTGGCTCGGCGAGGTCCTGCCGACGCTGCCCCCGGCCCCCGCGCCCTCCGACTGGCCCGGTCGTCGTGCCTACGACCTCGGCTGGCAGCGCATGCTCCACGACGCCGGGTACGCCGACGTCCACTGGGACGCCTCCCCGACCCTGCGTCTGATCTACCTGGAGGAGACCGAACGCGCGGGCGCGCCCTATGTGGGCGCCAACTTCGTCGGCCTCCTCCACGCGGGCCCCACCATCGCCGCCGAGGGCAGCCCGCGGCAGCGGGCGCGCTGGCTGCCGCCGATCCTGCGTGGCGCGGAGGTCTGGTGTCAGGGCTTCAGCGAACCCGGCGCGGGCTCGGACCTCGCGGCGCTGCGCACGCGCGCGTGGCGCGACGGCGACGACTATGTGGTCACCGGCTCCAAGATCTGGACCTCGCACGCCGAAGTCGCCGACTGGTGCGAGCTGTTGGTGCGCACGGACCCTTCGGCGCCCAAGCACCGCGGGATCACCTGGCTCGCGATGCCCATGGACGCCCCGGGCGTCACCGTACGGCCGCTGCGGACCCTCGCCGGGTCCACCGAGTTCGCCGAGGTGTTCCTGGACGAGGTGCGGGTGCCGGTCGCGAACCGGGTCGGCGCGGAGAACGACGGCTGGCGCGTGACAATGGTGACCCTGTCGTTCGAGCGGGGTACGGCCTTCGTCGGCGAGGTGGTGGGCTGCCGCCGTGTGCTGCGCGAACTCGCCACCCAGGCCCGCAAGAACGGCCGCTGGGACGACCCGGTGCTACGGCGTCGGCTCGGCCGGCTGAACGCCGAGTTCCGCGCGCTGTGGCGGCTCACGCAGTGGAACGTGAGCGAGGCCTCGGTGAACGGGGTGCCGGGCGTCGGCGGTTCGGTCTTCAAACTGAGGTACTCGCACGCGCGGCAGGAGCTCTACGACGCCGCCGCCGACGTCCTCGGGCCCGACGCCCTCGATCTCGACCGGCCCTGGGTGCTCGACCGGCTCTCGTCGCTGTCGTACACCATCGCGGCGGGCACCTCGCAGATCCAGCGGAACATCGTGGCCGAACGGATTCTGGGGCTGCCGAAGGGGCGGTGAGCGTGCGCGTTCGCGTGCGGGCGGGACAGCGGGCGTCGCGGGCCCGACGGCTGGGACGGACGAGAGGGCGGTGACGGTATGCGTTTCCAACTGACCGGTGACCAGCGGGCCTTGAAGGCGGGCATGCGGGAGCTGTTGGACCGGCGCTTCGGTGCCGACGTGTTGCGGGCCGCTGTGGAGGAGCCGCGGCTGGACCGGGGACTGTGGCGGGAGCTGGGTGAGACGGGCTTCTTCGCGCTGCGGCTGCCCGAGGCGGACGGCGGCGTCGGACTCGGGCTGCCGGAGGCCGTGTTGGCCTTCGAGGAGGCGGGACGGGCGCTGCTGCCGGGGCCGTTGGCCGCCACGCACCTCGCGGCGGGCGTAGTGCCGGGCGCGGCGAGCGGCGAGATGGTCGTGACGGTGGTGGACGCCGGCCTGGTGGAGTGGCTGACGCAGGCCGACGTGGTCCTCGGGGACGCCGCCGGGGCCGTACCCCTGCGGTCGGCGGATCCGCTGACGCCGCTGCACCGCACGTCCGGGGCCGCGGGCCCGGCGGATCCCCTCGCCGTGCTGCTCACCGCAGCCGAGCAACTCGGGACCGCCACGCGCGCGTGCGAGCTGGCCGTGCAACACGCCCGGACCCGCGAGCAGTTCGGCCGGCCGGTCGGGGGCTTCCAGGCGGTCAAGCATCTGTGCGCCGACCTGCTGGTGCGGGCGGAGACGGCCCGTGCCGCCGTGTACGCCGCCGCCGTGACCGAGGACCCCGCCGAGATCGCGGCGGCCCGGCTGCTGGCCGACGAGGCCGCCGTACGCGGTGCGCGTGACTGCCTCCAGGTGCACGGCGGCATGGGCTTCACCTGGGAGTGCGAGGTGCATCTGCACCTGAAGCGGGCGTGGGCGCGGGCACAGCGTGCCGGTGGCGGGACGGAGAGCGAGGAACTGCTCGCGGCCGAGTTGGTCGCCTGAGCGGCGAAAAGGGCTTCTGGGCTGCGGAACCCGGACTTCCGGCCGCATTGGTGTCGCGGATTGTGGCACACCGGAACTACGGAGCGTTGATATCGGGTTGTGTCCTAGGTGTGACTCGTCACGGCCCGGAGTCAGGGCCTCGCTCCGGTACCTTGTGTGGGATGCGAGTGGTTCCGAGCACGAGCCATGCCGGAGTGGCCCTTGAGGCGGCTCCGGATCCGGCGATGCGCGCCGGTTCTCGCAGGGCGGGCGCGGTTTCGTCCTCCGCCTGTTCGACTCCCCGTCAAGAGCGTCGCACAGTATCCCGCACGGGTACTCCTTCGCGCTGGAATATGCCCGAAGCGCTTGTTGGGGTGACTGTACGTCAACCATGCTATCCCGTAAGGGATTCACGTTCCGTGACCCTGGCTCCGGCCATTGTTCTGGTCATGCAAAAAATGGCTACGATCGTGGCCCTCGTGAGGCGCGGGGCTATGAGTCCGCCGGTTCGGATGGTGTGAGCGGTGCAGGTGCTTCAAGTGCAGCTGGAGATCCGGCCCGACCCCGCTGAGGTGGGGCGAGCCCGGAGGTGGGCTCGCTCGCGGCTCGCCGGATCCGGGATAGAGGCCGACGAGTCGCTGTCGGAGACCCTGATCCTGCTCGTGTCCGAACTGGTCACCAACGCCGTGGTGCACACCGGCTGCCCCGCCGTGCTGCGGCTGTTCCTGCCCGGGGTCCCGGCCGACGCCGAGCCGGTCACCGTCCGGCTGGAAGTGGTTGACGCCAGCGGCCGGGCCCCGGTGCCGCGTTGCGCGGGCGGCGGGGAGACCGGTGGCCGCGGCCTCGCCCTCGTCGACGGCCTCGCCGACCGCTGGGGCTGGATGCCCGACGGGCCCGGCAAGCGCATCTGGTGCGAACTCGACCGCTGCGCCGGAGGGCGCGAACCCGCGGTGGCCTACGGCGGCGGCGCCTTCGAAGGGTTCGCCTACGAGGCCGTGTGAAGCGGGTCCGCCCGCCTCGTAAGTCGCCGCACGTGCCACGCGTTCGCGGGGGGCAGTGCGCCCGCGATGTACACCTCGACGTGACGGCCCCGGTCCCTTGCGCCGGACGCTGCGCGGTGCGCCGGGACATGCTTCAGCGTGCGCCTGCCGCATATAGGGCATAAGTAATAAATCCGCGAACAGGTGTTGACGACTCGTGTCCGTTTGATCACGCTTGTGGTCAGCGATTCGCCGCGAGGGGACGACGAGGGCTTCGGTGACGGGAGCCCTCGACGAGTGTGGGTCGTGATTCGGCGCCGGCTCCCTCAGGGCCCGAGGAACAGCCGGGGCGGGTGCGCCGGAGTGGGATGGCGGTGCGCGCTGCCGTGCTCGGGGCGGGCAGATCGCGCGCCGCCAACCGCACTTCACCCGCTCAGAGGACTGCCACCGGTGCCACCGGAGCGCCCGTCGCGCCGACGAACGGCTCGGGTGTCGCCGACAACAGGAAGCGGTGGCGGCCCTCTTGTCCACAGGCTGTGGACAACTCTTCGAGATTCCAGTTCTGCCCCTGCGGCATCCCCATTTCCACCAGGTCGAGCGCGTGTACGGGAAGCCACAGATCCTCGATCTCCGGCGGGAAGATCTCGAACGTGAGGGTGTCGTTGGCGACGGCGGCCACGTCCCGCGCGTGGAACCACTCCGGAGTGCGGATCGACAGGCCCGGCGACGGATGGGCGTAACCGTGCCTGTCCCCGGCGAGACACACCCGTATCTGCCCGGTGCGTACGAGCACGATGTCGCCGGCCCGCACACGCGTGCCCGCGAGTTCCTCGGCGGCCTCCAGGTCCTCCGGTGTGACGGCGTGCCCGCCGTCCAGGCGTTCCACGCCACGCGCGCGTGCCACGTCCAGCAGTACCCCGCACGAGACGATGTGCCGGGCCTTCGCCATCCCGGCGAACTCGGCGCCCCCGTGCGCGGTCACGGTGCCGGCGGGGCGGCCATTGTAGAGCCGGCCGGAGTGCGAGACATGCGGCAGGGCGTCCCAGTGGGTGCCCGCCTGGAGCCCCATGGTCACGGCGTCGTCGTTGCACGCGACCGTCCCCGGGCCGAAGAGCTCCTGGTTGATCTGCACCATGACGTGCAGCGGATTGACCCGCCCCGGGATCATCCCGGTCTGCACACCGTCCTGTTGCAGGGGCAGCGCGAGCGGTATCCGCCGCCCGCTGCGGACGCAGGCCGCGGCCTCGCGGACGACCTCGTCGGTGATCAGGTTGAGGGTGCCCAGTTCGTCGTCCGCCCCCCAGCGGCCCCAGTTGTTCACGCGCTTGGCGATGTCGTGGAACGCGTCCGGCAGTGACATCGGTCCCTCCCCGGGGCTTGTCTCCGACTGTCCGGCGGGTCATAAAATCTAACGGACCGTCAGAAACCGCGGGAAGGGGCCGGGCGTGGGGAACTTCTTGGCAGGCAAGGTCGTCGCCGTGACCGGCGCGGGGCGGGGGATCGGCCGGGCGGTGGCGCTGGCGGCGGCCGCCGAGGGCGCGCGGGTCGTCGTCAACGACTACGGGGTCGCGGTGGACGGCGCCTCGCCCACGAGCGAGGTCGCCGAGGGGGTCGTCAAGGAGATCGAGGCCGCCGGGGGCGAGGCGGTGGCGGTCGCCGACGACATCTCCACCATGGCCGGCGGCCAGCGGGTCGTGGACGTGGCGCTGTCGTCGTACGGCCGCCTCGACGGGGTCGTGTGCGTCGCCGGGATCCTGCGGGAGCGGATGCTGTTCAACATGACCGAGGAGGAGTGGGATCCGGTGATCTCCACCCATCTCAAAGGGACGTTCACGGTGTTCCGCGCGGCCTCGGCGGTGATGCGCGGGCAGCGCTCCGGGACCCTGATCGGATTCACCAGCGGCAATCATCAGGGGTCGTACGCGCAGGCCAATTACAGCGCGGCGAAAGGCGGGATCATCTCGCTCGTGCGAAGTGCCGCGCTGGGACTGAACAAATACGGGGTGACGGCGAATGCCGTGGCGCCCGTCGCCCGTACGCGCATGTCCGCGAAGGTGCCCATGGAACTGACGGAGATCGGGGAGCCGGAGGACGTGGCGGCGCTGGTCGTCTATCTGCTCTCGGACCAGGCCAAGGCACAGGGAATCACCGGGCAGGTGTACACGCTCGCCGGACCCAAGCTGGCCGTCTGGGCGCAGCCCAGGGAACTGCGGGCCGCTTACGCGGAGGGTTCCTGGACGCCGGAACGGATCGCGGAGTTCCTGCCGGGGACGGTGGGCATCGACCCCATGCCGTTGCTCCGGCCGCCGAACCCCTCGTGAATCGGAGATCCTCGTGGAATTCGGATTCGCGGCCGAAGACGAGGCCTTCCGTGCCGAAGCGCGGGCGTGGCTGGCCGAGCACGCCCCCGGCGCCGGGGACCGCCGTACCTGGGAAAGGGCTCTCGGGGCCGCCGGCTGGATCGGGCTCTCCTGGGGCCGGACGGGGTACGGCAACCGGTCCGCCACGCTCACCCAGCAGGTCGCCTGGGCCGAGGAGTACGCCCGGTCCGCCGCGCCCCCGCGCTCGGGGCACATCGGCGAGAAGCTGTTGGCGCCCACCCTGCTCGCCCATGGCACCGAGGAGCAGAAGGACCGTTTCCTGCCCGCCGTCGCCGCCGGCGACGAGCTGTGGTGCCAGGGGTACAGCGAGCCCGGTGCCGGATCGGACCTGGCGTCCGTGCGGACCATGGCGGTACGGGGCGGGGACGGCGGCTACCGCGTCACCGGGCAGAAGATCTGGACCTCGCTCGCGCACGAGGCGGACTGGTGTTTCGTCCTCGCCCGTACCGAGCCCGGCTCGGTGCGGCATCAGGGGCTCAGTTTCCTGCTCGTGCCGATGGACCAGCCGGAGCGCGTGGAGGTCCGGCCCATCCGGCAGCTGACCGGCACCGCCGACTTCAACGAGGTCTTCTTCGACGGCGCCCACGCGCGCGCGGAGCACGTCGTCGGTGGTGAGGGCAACGGCTGGCAGGTGGCGATGAGCCTGCTCGGGTTCGAGCGGGGGGTGTCGACGCTCGCCCAGCAGATCGGCTTCGCACGGGAGCTGGAACGGGTCGTGCGCACCGCCGTGGAGACCGGCGCGGTCACGGATCCCGTGCTACGGGACCGGCTCGTCCGGCAGTGGGCCGAACTGCGCGCCATGCGCTGGAACGCCCTGCGCACACTGGGCGGTTCCGGGGACGCGGGGGCGGCCAGCGTGGCGAAACTGCTCTGGGGCGGGTGGCACCAGCGGCTCGGGGAACTGGCCGTGGAGGTACGGGGGCCCGCGGCCGCCGTCGGGCCGGTCGACTGGGCGGCCGACACGCCGTACGAACTCGACCCGGCCCAGCATCTGTTCCTCTTCTCGCGGGCCGACACCATCTACGGCGGCTCCGATCAGGTCCAGCGCACGATCATCGCCGAGCGGGTGCTCGGCCTGCCCAGGGAGCCCAAGGGGGTCGTCTGATGCGCGCAGTGGTGTTCGACGGGAAGCGGACCGAGGTCGTGGACGATCTGGAGGTGCGCGCACCGGGGCCGGGCGAGGTGCGGGTCGCGATCTCGGCGGCGGGGCTGTGTCACAGCGACCTGTCCGTCGTGGACGGCACGATTCCCTTCCCGCCGCCGGTGGTGCTGGGGCATGAGGGCGCGGGGGTGGTGGAGTCCGTCGGAGCCGGGGTCACGCATGTCGCGCCCGGGGACCATGTGGCGTTGTCCACGCTCGCCAACTGCGGCACCTGCGCGGAGTGCGACCGGGGGCGACCGACCATGTGCCGGCAGGCGATCGGGCGGCCGGGGCAGCCCTTCCGGCGGGCCGGGAGGCCGGTGCACCAGTTCGCCGCCAACTCCGCCTTCGCCGAGCGGACGGTGGTGAAGGCGGTCCAGGCGGTGCGGATCCCGCGGGAACTTCCGCTCGCGTCGGCCGCGTTGATCGGGTGCGGGGTGCTGACCGGTGTCGGGGCCGTCCTCAACCGGGCGCGGGTGGATCGTGGCGAGAGCGTGGTGGTGATCGGTACCGGAGGGATCGGGCTCAACGTGCTGCAGGGCGCGCGGATCGCGGGTGCCCTGCGGATCGTCGCCGTCGACTCCAATCCGGCCAAGGAGGAGGTGGCGCGCAGGTTCGGTGCGACCGACTTCCTGACCTCCGTGGAGGGGGTGCGGGACATCCTGCCCACGGGGGCGGACCACGCCTTCGAGTGCGTGGGGCGCGTCGAGCTGATCCGTGCGGCCGTCGATCTGCTGGACCGGCACGGGCAGGCGATCCTGCTCGGGGTGCCACCGGCCACGGCCGAGGCGTCCTTCCGGGTCTCCACCCTGTACCTGGACAAGTCCATCCTGGGCTGCCGCTACGGCTCCTCCCGCCCGCAGCGGGACATAGCGCTCTACGCCGACCTGTACCGGGAGGGGCGGCTGCTGCTCGACGAGCTGGTCACGCGGACCTATCCGGTCGAGGACTTCGAGAAGGCGGCGGCGGACGCGGAGGCGGGGCGGGTGGCTCGGGCGGTGCTCACCTTCTGAACGGCCGTGCTCCACCGCTCGGTTAGGGTGCCATCATGACGACCCTGGACAGAGACGGAGTGATCACGCCGCGCCTGCGGCTGGGGAACGTCCTGCTGCGCGGCTCGCTCTTCGGGCTCTTCGCGGCCGTCCTGCTGGTCGTCGCCGGTCTGCTCTTCGTCAGCGACCATCACGACCGGGAGGAGGGCTTCGCGGTGTTCGGCATTCTCATGCTGATCCTCGGCGCGGGCTTCCTCCTCATGGGACTGTTCTTCTGGCTGTTGTCCCGCGACGACATCCGGCGGTTCCGTGACTGGGGGACCGTCACCACTCAGGCCGACTCGATCACCCTGATCGGCCCCGCCTTCGTGCGAGTCGGCCTGCTCGGCCTGATCCTGGGCCTTGCCGGTCTCGCCATCTCCGGCCTGGTCGAGCAGGCGTCCTACGGCAGCTGGATCTATGGCGACTGACGGGCGGCGGCCGCCTGCACATCCCCGGCCGCCTGCACACCCTCGGCGCGGAACGTCCGCCGGTAGGCCGTAGGCGTCACCCCGAGTGCCGCCTGCAAGTGCTGGCGCATCGACTGGGCCGTGCCGAAACCGGCCTCCTGCGCCACCTGGTCCACGGACAGGTCGGTGGACTCCAGCAGGTGCCGGGCCCGTTCCACGCGCTGCTGGGTGAGCCACTGCCCCGGGCTGATGCCGACCTCCTCGCGGAACCGGCGGGTGAAGGTGCGCACCGACATGGACTCCTGCGCCGCCATGTCCCGCAGCTGGATCGGCTCGTGCAGCCGGCCCAGCGCCCAGGCGCGCGCCGAGGTCGTCGTGGCCTGCTGGGGATCGGGAACGGGCCGGTGGATGTACTGCGCCTGACCGCCGTCGCGGTGCGGGGGCACGACCGTGCGGCGGGCGATCTCGTTGGCGACCGCGGTGCCGTGGTCGCGGCGGACCATGTGCAGGCACAGGTCGATCCCGGCGGCGACACCGGCCGAGGTCAGCACGTCGCCGTCGTCGATGAACAGCACGTCCGGGTCGACGTCGATCTGCGGGAAGAGGCGCTGGAGCTGGTCGGTCTCCGCCCAGTGCGTGGTGGCGCGGCGGCCGTCCAGGAACCCGGCGGCGGCCAGTACGAAGACGCCGGTGCAGATCGAGGCGAGCCGGGTGCCGGGGCGGACGTGGGCGAGCGCGGCGGCCAGTTCGGGGGTGAGCACCCCCTGGGTGAAGACCGGGCCGAGCTCGTAGGAGGCCGGGACGATCACCGTGTCGGCGGTGGCCAGCAGTTCGGGGCCGTGCTCGACCAGCACAGCGAAGTCGGCGTCCGTGACGACCGGTCCCGGTGGCCGGATCGAGCAGGTCAGGACCTCGTACAGCGGCCGGCCCGCCGGGTCCTTCGGCCGACCGAAGATGCGGTGCGGGATACCCAGCTCGAAGGGGAGCAGGCCGTCGAGGGCGAGCACGACGACGCGGTGCGGACGGGACGGGGCCGCCTCCGGGCCGGCGGTCCGGGGTGTGTCCGGGGAAGTGCTCATGGCCCGATCCTAACGAATGGTGGCCACCGGGCCACTCGATGCGGTGGATTCCGGCCGCGATGCTCTATGTCGTGACCCAGACAACCGAGGCCCCCGCCGCAGAGGACGAACCGACCCGCGGCCGGCGGCGGATCCACCGCGCGTGGTTCGTCGCCGCCGTCACCTTCGTGACGATCATCGGCGCCGCCGCATTCCGCTCCCTGCCCGGACTGCTCATCGACCCGCTGCACCAGGACTTCGGCTGGTCGCGGGGAACGATCGGCGCCGCCGTCTCCGTGAACCTCGCGCTCTACGGCCTGACCGCGCCCTTCGCGGCGGCGTTGATGGACCGGTTCGGCATCCGCCGGGTCGTCGCGGTGGCGCTCACCGTGATCGCGCTCGGCTCCGGGCTCACCTACTGGATGACGGCTGCCTGGCAGCTCATGCTCTGCTGGGGCCTGCTGGTGGGCCTCGGCAGCGGTTCCATGGCGCTGGCGTTCGCCGCGACGGTCACCAACCGCTGGTTCACCGAGCGACGCGGACTGGTGACCGGCATCCTCACCGCCGCCTCGGCCTCCGGCCAGCTGATCTTCCTGCCCGTGCTGTCCTGGATCGTCGAGGAGCACGACTGGCGTCCGGCTGCCGTGACGGTGGCGCTGGCGGCCCTCGCCGTCGTTCCGTTCGTCTGGCTGCTGCTGCGCGACCACCCGGCCGACGTGGGCCTGAAGCCGTACGGCGCGAAGGAGTTCGTGCCGAAGCCCCCGCCGGTCACGGGTGCCGCGCGCCGGGCCGTGACGGTGCTGTTCCAGGCGGCCCGCACCGGGCCCTTCTGGCTGCTCGCCGGCACCTTCGCGATCTGCGGGGCCTCCACCAACGGACTGATCCAGACCCACTTCGTGCCCGCCGCCCACGACCACCACATGCCGGTCCAGGCCGCCGCCTCCCTGCTCGCGGTCATCGGCGTGTTCGACGTCGTCGGCACGATCGCCTCCGGCTGGTTCACCGACCGCTACGACGCGCGCCGACTGCTGGCGGTGTACTACGCCCTGCGCGGGGTGTCCCTGCTGTTCCTGCCGATCCTGCTGGCGCCGAGCGTCCATCCGCCGATGCTCTTCTTCATCGTCTTCTACGGCCTCGACTGGGTGGCCACCGTGCCGCCGACCGTCGCGCTGTGCCGGGAGCACTACGGGGAGGACAGCGCGATCGTCTTCGGCTGGGTTCTCGCGTCCCATCAGGTGGGCGCGGCGCTGGTCGCCTTCCTGGGCGGGGTCGCGCGGGACGTCTTCGGGTCGTACGACGTCGTCTGGTACGCGTCCGGGGCGCTGTGCGCGGCGGCCGCGCTGATGGCATTGGTGATCCGGCGGCGACCGGCCGGTGCGTTGGCCGTCGCCTGACCCTCACCCGGCCTTCAGAGGAAGCGGCCCCGGTGGAACAGCAGCGGCTCCCCTTCCTCCTCGGCCGTCCCGAGGGCGTCCACCCTGCCCACCACGATGAGGTGGTCGCCGCCCGTGTGGACGGCGTGGATCGTGCAGTCGATCCAGGCCAGGGCGCCCGCCAGGCGCGGGGAGCCGGAGGCCGGCGCCGGGTCGTGGGCGACGCCGGCGAACTTGTCGCCGCCGCTGACCGCGAAGCCGCGGCACAGCTCGCCCTGGTGCGCGCCCAGGACGTTGACGCAGAAGACGCCCGCGCGGGCGATGCGCGGCCACGTCGTCGACGTACGGCCGACCATGAAGGCGATCAGGGGTGGGTCGAGGGAGAGGGAGGAGAAGGACTGGCAGGCGAAACCGGCGGGGGAGGCTTCGCCGCCCGTGGCGGGTGAGGTGACGACGGTCACCCCGGTCGCGAAGTTCCCGAGCACCCGCCGGAACTCCGCCTGGCTCACCGGCGCCCGCTCGCCCTCGCCGACACACCGCAACTCCGGCCGCGGCAACGGCTCCACGCGCGGGGCGTCGACCGACCTGAGGTAGCGGACGGCGGCTGCCGCCATCCCTGCGTGTCCCATCACGCCACCCATTGAAGCTGACGGTGCGTCAGATGGAAAGGGGTGGGGGGAAGGGTCGGGAAACTGGGGCGTAGCCTGCGGTTATGGGGTGGGGCAAGGGACAGCTGGGCCGTGCGCGCGACGACTCGCCGCGGCTTTCCTCCGACCTGACCGCGGCCGCGGTCGTGGCCGCGGGGCAGATCCCGGTGGTCTGGCTGGTCTGGTGGATCGGCGAGCAGTCCGGGGACGACTACGGCTACGGGATCAACTCCCTCGGGATCGCCTGCGTCGTCGTCTTCGCCCCACTGGTGCTGCACGCGATCGGCCTGATCCAGGCGGTCCTTCAGGCCGTGCCGGCCTTCCGTCTGGGGCGCTTCGTCGCCTCACACGCGCGTGGCCCTCGCCTGGCGTGGGACGCGGCCTGCGGCGCGCTGCTCGGCGTCGGGTGGGCCGCGGTGGGCGCCGCGCTCACGGGCCGGCCGGTCGGCGGCACGGCCCTGCAGTTCGGCGCGCTCGGGATCCTCCCCGTCCTCGGTGTGACCTACATCCGCCGCCGCCCCCACTGGGGGTTCTGGAAGGTCTGGTTCCGGACAGGGCTGGCCTCCCTCGCGGTGTTCGTGCTGGTGGGCATCGGGGGAGTCCTGGCGTCGGTCACCGGACTGCTGAAGGAGTACGAGCCTCCCGTGCTGTCCGCCGGGCAGCTGACGGGCGTCTGGCGGAGCGAGGAGGGAGCCGTGCTGAGGCTGGAGCCGGGCGGGCGGGCCGAGTTCAGCGAACTGCCCACCGAGACCGACATCGAGGACTGGACGACCAGCCGGCAGTTCGCCGTCTGTGACGGCACCGGGACCTGGACCCTCGAGCGCGAGAACGCCGAGGGCTGGGTCACCGACCGCGACGGCGTCGAGCTCACCGGCGACGAGGGATGCGGGCGGCGGACGTACTGGACGATCGGCGGTACCGAACGTGACCCGGAGCTGTACGTGCTGTTCGGGGACCCCGATGCCGGGGATCTCCGGATCCTGAGGCCTCAGCGCCCCTTGTAGACCGCTCCCCTCCGCTCCACGAAGCTCGCCACCCCCTCCCGCGCGTCCTCCGTCGTCATGTTGATCTCCTGCGCGGCGGCCTCCGCGGCGAAGGCCGTCGCGCGGTCGGAGTCGAGGGACGCGTTGACGAGCTGCTTGGTCAGGGCGAGGGCGCGGGTCGGCCCGGAGGCGAGCCGCTCCGCCCACTCGCGGGCCGTCTTCTCCAACTCCTCTTCCGGGACGACCCGGTTGACCAGCCCGAGCCGTTCCGCGTCCGTCGCCGACAGCGCGTCCCCGAAGAACATCAGCTCCTTGGCGCGCTGTGGGCCGATCAGCCGGGGCAGGAGATAGGCGCCGCCGCCGTCGGGGACGAGACCACGGCGGACGAACACCTCGATGAACCGCGCCGATTCGGCGGCGAGGACGAGATCGCAGGCGAACGCCAGATGCGCGCCGAGCCCGGCAGCCGTCCCGTTCACGGCGGCGACCACGGGCTTCTCGCAGTCGAGGACGGCGCCGATCAGGCGCTGGGCACCGAGGCGGAGGACGCGAGCTACGTCGCCGGGGGCCGGTGGGCCGACCGCGGCCGTGCCCCGCAGGTCCGCCCCCGAGCAGAAGCCGCGCCCCGTCCCGGTCAGGACGACCGCCCTCACCTCCGGGTCCGCCGACGCTTCGGCCAGCAGCTCGATGATGCGTTCGCGCTGGGCAGGGGTGATGGCGTTGAGGGCCTCGGGGCGGTTGAGCGTGATGCGGCGGACCTGATGGTCAGTGGCGTGCCGTACCCATGACTCAACGGAACTTCCGGACGCGCGGGGGGAATCAGGCATGTCCGCCGCACACCGCCAACGCGTCCAGCGCCACCGCGCCCTGCCCCTGCGGCAGCACCATCAGCGGGTTGATGTCCAGCTCCGCGAGGTCGTGCCCGAGCTCCAGCGCCATGCGCTGCACCCGCAGGACGACTTCGACGAGCGCGTCCGTGTCCGCCGGGGGGCGTCCCCGGACCCCGTCCAGGAGGGCCCGACCGCGCAGTTCGTGAAGCATGTCCCGCGCCTGCTCCTCCCCGAAGGGCGGCACGCGCACGGCGGAGTCGCGCAGCACCTCGACCAGTACCCCGCCGAGCCCGACGGTCACGGTCGGCCCGAAGAGGTCGTCGTGGGTGAGGCCCACGACCATCTCGACGCCCCGCTCGACCATCTGGCAGACGAGGATGCCGTCCAGTGAGACGTCCTCGTAGCGCGCTGTGTCCGTCAGCTCCCGGTAGGCGTCGCGGACCTGACTGGCCGAGGTGAGACCGACCTTGACCAGCCCCAGCTCGGTCTTGTGCGCGATCCGCGCGCCGGACGCCTTCATCACCACCGGGTAGCCGACCAGGCCCGCCGCCCGGACCGCGGCCGCCGCGCTGGTCACCAGCTGCTCGCGCGGTACGCGAATGCCGTACGCCCGCAGCAACTGCTTCGCCGCGTGCTCGCTCAGCTGCTGCCCCGGCCGCATCAGGGCCTGGGCCTTGCGGAAGGAGGGCGAAGGGGTGCGCGGCGCCCGGTCGAAGGGGGAGCGGTAGCCGGCGACGAAGCGGTGGTGGTCGAGGTAGGCGCGGACGGCGGTGATGCAGTTGGCGACCGTGCGGAAGGTGGCCACCCGCGAGGAGCCGAGGAGGACTTCGCGGTAGGCGGGTTCGGTGCCGACCGGCGAACCCCACACCACGCACACCAGCTTGTCGGTGCGCTCGGCCGCGTCGACCAGGTCCTGGACGAGCCGGTCGCTCAGGGGTGGGAAGGGCCCGGTGACCGGGCAGACGAGGACGCCCACCGCCGGGTCGTCGAGGATCGCGTCGATGATCTTCCGGCCGCGCCAGTCGCCCACCGGATGGCCGCCGTTGTCGACGGGGTTGGCCGCGCTCAGGTACTCGGGGATCCACTGGTGCAGTTCCGCCTGCTTGGCCTCGGACAGCACCGGAAGGCCGAGCCCGGCCTCCGTCGCCAGGTCCGCGAAGTGCGCGCCCGTGCCGCCCGAGATCGAATAGACGACGACCCCGTCCGCGCGCGGGGGCCGGGCGCGCGCCAACAGGGTCGCGGTGTCCTGCAGTTCGTCCAGGCCGTCGACGCGGATCACTCCGTACTGCCGCATCGCCGCGTCCACCACCGCGTCCGCGCCGGTCAGCTTGCCGGTGTGGGAGGCGGCCGTGCGGGCGCCGGTCTCGGTGCGGCCCACCTTGATCGCGACGACCGGCACCTTGCGCCGGGCGGCCCGGTCGGCGGCGAGCAGGAAGGAGCGGCCGTCCTTCAACCCCTCCACATAGCAGGCGATGGCGCCCACCTCGGGACGCTCGGCGAAGTAGGAGATGAAGTCGGCGGTCTCCAGATCGGCCTCGTTGCCGGTGGGCGCCCAGTGCGAGAGGCGGACGCCGAGTTCCTGGAGGGCGAAGACGGGCCGGCCCTGGTGTCCGGACTGGGTGATCAGGGCGATGGCCGGTCCGTCGAGGTCGGTGCGGAACTCCTCGAAGGCGTTGAGGTTGGTGTTGGGGCCGAGCAGCCGCATCCCGGACCGCTCGACCGCGGCGGCCAGCCGGTCCTGCGCGGCGGCGCCCTCCGCACCGGTCTCGGCGAACCCGGAGGCGAAGACGACCGCGAACTTGACCTTGGCCTCGGCCAGTTCACCGATCACCGGGAGGGGATCGGCGACCAGCAGGACGGCGAGATCGACCTGCTCGGGCAGGTCGGCGACCGAAGGGAAGCAGGGGATGCCGAAGACCGACGAGCGACTCGGGTGCACGGGGTGGAGCCGGGCGCCGACCCGCTCGGACCAGGCGAGCAGTTGCCGGGTGACGCCGGTGTTCGGACGGCCCCCGGTGTCCGAGGCGCCGATCACGGCGAGCGACTCGGGCCGGAAGAGGCGGTCCAGGTCGGGGACGCCCGCGTACAGGGGACGTCCGCCGACGTCGAGATCGTCGACCTCGGCCGGGCGGCCGTGGACGGCGGGGCCCGGCTGTTCGCCGCAGGCGATGATCCGGGCCCGGCGGGAGTCGGTGGTGAGGGTGCCGTGGGTTGATCCAAGCA
Source organism: Streptomyces sp. NPDC003635 (assembly GCF_053587635.1). Lineage (NCBI taxonomy): Bacteria > Bacillati > Actinomycetota > Actinomycetes > Kitasatosporales > Streptomycetaceae > Streptomyces > Streptomyces sp. NPDC003635. The sequence continues at coordinate 255,193 of NZ_JBSFOK010000002.1, forward strand.
TCGGTCCGCCCGCTCCTGTGTGACAGCGATTAACTGACGCAGTGTCAGATTACTGAACTGACACTGCGTCAGGAATGGCTGTGCACGCAAAGTTGAACAGGCGAGGTCCGGGCTCTCAGCTTGTGGGCAGCCGGGACACCCGGCCGCCTTCCCTCTTCGCCACCGCTTTGGCGATCTTCCCGGCGTCGATGGCCAGTTCCCTGAGCATGCCGCTGATGGGGTTGGTGAAGCCGGTGAAGTACAGGCCGGGGGCGTGGGCGGGGGTGCGGGCGCCGTGGGCGACCGGTCTGCCGCGGGTGTCGAGGACGTCGAGGTGGCCGACGAGACCCTCCAGGGCGCGCACGTACCCGGTGGCGGCGATGACGGCGTCCGGTTCGACGAGGGTGCCGTCGGCGAGGCGCACCTTGCCGTCGTCGAAGCCGTCGACGGCGGCGACGACCTCGACCCTCCCCTTGCGGACGGCGTCGATGAGGCCGACGTCCTGCACGGGGATGGCCCCTTCGTGGACCCGGCTGTAGAGGCCGGTGTCGGGGCGGGGCAGACCGTGCGCCGAGAGGTCCGGCACGCTCAGCCGGGCCATCGGGCGGGAGAGGCGGTCGACCAGGCCGACCGGCAGCCGCCGGACGAGCACGCCCGAGTACTGGGCGGCCCAGCCGGCCGTGGAGCGGCGGACGATGTGCGGCGCGGTGCGCACCGCGAGCCGTACCCGGGAGGCGCCGCCCTCGACCAGGTCGACGGCGATCTCGGCGCCGGTGTTGCCGACGCCGACGACGAGGACGTCACGGCCGCGGTAGGGCTCGGGGGCGCGGTAGGCGGAGGCGTGCACGAGGTCGCGGGAGTAGGTGTCGCGGCCGGGCCAGTCGGGGAACCGGGGGGTGTGGTTGTAGCCGGTGGCGACGACCACGGCGGCGCCGGTCAGCTCCCGGCCGCCGGTGGCGTGCAGCAGCCAGCCGTCGCCGTCGGGGGCGCGGTCGACGCGGGAGACCTCGACGCCGGTGACGATCTCCAGTTCGTGGTGCTCGGCGTACTTCTCCAGATACCGCACCACGTCGTCCCGGGACACCCAGCGGCCGAACCGGCGCGGCATCGGCAGTCCGGGCAGGCCTGAGAGGCGGCGGGTGGTGTGCAGGTGCAGTCGGTCGTAGTGGCCGCGCCAGGAGGCGCCGACGCGGTCGGACTTCTCCAGGACGACGGCGCGTATGCCCTGGGCGCGCAGGGCGTACGCGACGGAGAGTCCGCCGGGGCCGCCGCCTATGACGTACACGGGGCGGTCCGCGTCGGCTGGTGAGTGCGCTGAGGAGTCGGCCATGAGCGCGAGCGTAATCACGCACCCCGTTGATGGGTCTCGGTCAAGACCGGAATTGGTTGCGGATTGATCACGGCTGTTGGAGGAGTGGGTGGGACTCGTGGCGTAGGGCTTCTGGTTGTGGGTGTTGCGGGGAGGAGGGGCCGGGTGGGGTGTCCCCGGCCTGCCGCGCCGTCGTGGCCGGTCGCGCCCGCGCGGTGGAGCCTCGTGGCGATACGACCCCGCGCCTCGGGGAGTCAGTCGTCCGCGGCCACCAGCAGTGTCAGGGAGTTCGCGGGGCGGTCGACGAGCACCAGTTCGTGGAAGTCGATGTGGATCGGGCCGTGGTCGTGGCGGGCGTCGTCCGGGAGGGGGCCCAGGAGGTACGTGCTGGTGGCCGTGTTGATCGGGGTGTGGACCTGTTCCTGGACGGCCTGGGAGAGCGCCTTCGGGATCGGGCCGTGCTGGTCGGCCCAGGAGCGGATCACCGCGCCCGCCGCCGCCGCGTCCACCGGGCGGTAGGCCTCGGGGGTGATGCGGTCCAGCCGCCACCGGCCGTGCCGGGGCCGGTCCTGGGCGCCGGACCCGTCGTAGGTGTCGCGGAACTGGGGATGGGCGATCAGGGCGGCCAGCAGCGCCCTGTCCTCCGGCGCCGGGGACGGGAGGCGGAAGCGCTTGATGTCGATCCAGCGGTAGCCGTGGGCGGAGGACTCCGCGAACTTGAAGTCGCGGAAGTTGATGAAAGGGCTGTCCAGGTGGACCAGCTTGTACGGCACGGCTTGCATGCTGGACATAGTAGAACCAGCCGGACATAACACCACGGCGCCGAGCCCGGTCGTCGGCGGAGGGGCTCGGCGCCGTGGGTGGTGCGGCGACCGGTGACATGACGGGCAACCGGCACCGCGGCTCAGGGGCTACCGGGCGCTCTTGTGGCCCGTCACCTTGGCGATCCAGGTGATGAAGTCGCCCGGGTCGGTGTTGGCGCCGTGGCCCTCGTCCCAGTAGTAGAGGTGGTTCACCTCGTCGCCGAGGGCGTGCGCGGCGGCGGCCAGGTTCGCCGAGACCGTCAGCGAGGTGTCGGAGTCCTTGGTGCCGAGCCGGATCCACCAGTGCTTGGCGCGCCGGGAGTTGACCCGCTCCACCAGGTGGTACATCGGGTTCATCAGGTCCAGCTTGGCGGGGATGTCGCTCGCGACCCGCCGGGAGCCGAGCCCGGTGGAGTCGTTCCGCGCGCCGTACGCCGTGAAGTGACGGGCGGCCGTGGTGCCCGCGCCGAAGAGGTTGTTCTCGCCCGACGAGAGGTCGAAGGCGTCGAAGGCCGGCGTGTTCTTCTTCCGCGCGCCCACGTGCGTCAGGAAGTCCGCCCAGGTGAAGGACGCCTTGCCGCCGGACCAGCTGATGAAGGCGTTCTTCGCCAGGTACGACTCGCGGTCGGCGTCCGACAGGGCCGCGAGGTAGGTGGTGGCCGAGGGTTCCAGGTACTGCTTGACCAGGTACTCGTCGTAGTTGCGGGCGTTCAGCGCGCCGAAGCGGTTCAGGCCGCGCAGCTTCAGGCCCGCCTGGTACTCGGCGAACTGGGACCGAAGGGCCTTGGACACCGTCTGGTCGACCTGCTCGCCGGTGCTGAGGGCGTTGGTCCCCCAGTTCCACTCATAGGCGCCGTCGGCGTGCTCCAGGTCCGTGATCGGGCACCAGGCGCCGACCGCGAAGATCGCGTCGGAGGCGTCGGCCGCGCCGATCTCCTCGAGGTGCTTCGCGTAGAGGGGGCTGTCGCCGGAGGCGCCGAGCAGCGAGGACAGGGCGCCGCCCGCGCTGGTGCCGGCCGAGACGATGCGGTCGACGTCGCCGGGGATCCGGCCCTTGTTGGCCTTCAGGTACCGCACGGCCGCCTTGAGGTCGACGATCGCGGCGGGGGCGGTGCCGTAGTACTCGCCGTCCGCGTTCTTCAGGGTGCGGCCCCGGGCGCCGGGCTCCACGACCACGTACCCGGCGGCGAGGGCCAGCTTCTGGTTGGTGGCGAGGGCGCCGCCGGTGGCGTTGGTGTTGCCGTTGGCGTTGGGGAGGGCGCTGCCGGAGGCGGAGGGGGTGCCGCTGGGCGCCCCCGCACCGCCGCCGGTCATGCCGCCGCCCCCGACGCCGGTGGCGTTCGCGACGGAGGACGGCATGTAGCCGCCGACGGAGTTCGCGAACAGGATCGGGGCGCCGGAGGCGTCGACCGCCTTGCCGTCGACCTTCACCGGGACGCTGACGTTCAGCGACTGGTACGTCTCATCGACCGGCTTGGCGACGTAGGTGATCGCCTTCCAGAAGCGGTACGTCACCTCGTGCGAGGTGCCCTCGGTGTCCGTGACGGTCGTGGTCAGCTCGGTGTGGCCGTCGGGGTCGAAGACCAGTGAGCCGGACGCGGAGGAGTCGTCGGTGCTGGAGGAGGCCTGCGCGCTCAGCGCGACACCGCCCACCGCGGCCACTCCGGCCGCCGCGCCGATGCCCATCACGACGCTCCTGCGCTTGACTGCCCTGTGCTTCACGTTCGACTCCCTCGGGTCATTGGGCTTGCGTCTGCGAAGGTAGTCATGGTGGCGACAAAATTGCCAACAATCCGCGTCCTTTCATGAGAGACCCACAGCTTCACAGGGGGTCCACAGCGTCGGCAGGGGGAGGGCGGGGGAGGACGGGTTGAGCGCGGACGGCGGAGGGTCTCCCGCCCGCGCCACATCTGACGTACCGTCAGATCCATGGACACGATCTGGCTCAGTGGCGCGGAATGGCTGGCCGTGCTCCGCATAGGCCTCGGCCTGTGGTGGCTGGAGAGCTGGCGGCACAAGGACAAGAAGAGCTGGTTCCAGGGCGGCGGGATCGCCTGGGCGGCGGACGTGGCGGCCAAGCACCGCTGGAACGCCGTACGGTCGGGCTTCGACGTCGTCGTGGCGCCCCGGCCGCGGGTGATGGCATACGTCGTCGCCTATGCCGAACTCGCCCTCGGACTGGGCCTGATCGTCGGTTTCCTCACCCCGGTCGCCCTGGTCGCCGGCCTGTTGCTCAACGGCGTGTACTTCGCGCTGATGATCGACGACTGGGCGGAGCAGGGGCAGAACTCGATGATGGCGCTGATCTCGGTCGTCGCGCTGTTCGGGATGTCCTGGCAGACCTGGTCGCTGGACGGGGCGCTGGGGCTGTTCCGATGACCGCCCGCTTCGACCTCCCCGAGCCCGATGCCTTCACCCGCCCCTACTGGGCGGCGGCGGCCGAGGGGCGGCTGCTCGTCCGCCGGTGCCGGGCCTGCGGAAGGGCCCATCACTATCCGCGGGAGTTCTGCCCGTACTGCTGGAGCGAGGACGTCGCCTGGGAGACCGCGAGCGGCCGGGCCGCGCTCTACACCTGGTCGGTCGTGCACCGCAACGACCTGCCGCCCTTCGGGGAGCGCACCCCGTACGTCGCCGCCGTGGTCGACCTGGCCGAGGGGCCGCGGATGATGACGGAGATCGTGGAGTGGACGGGGGCGGCCGGGGAGGCGCCGCTGCGGGCCGGGATGGAGCTGGAGGCGGGGTTCCGGGACGGGGTGCCGGTGTTCCGGCCCTGGAGTCGAGGCCACCTCACGATTGGCTGAGCGGCGCCCTCGGTCACCGGTTTCAATGGCCTCATGACCCTCGACGACCAGCGCCACAAGGCACCGGCACTCCCCGACCTCCGCGCCGGGGACCTCCGGCTGCGCCTGTGGGACCCGGAGTCCGAGGTGGACGTCGAGGCATGGTGGCGCGGGCGCACGGATCCGGAGTTCGCGCGCTGGAACACACCCCTGCGCTTCACCACGGACCTCGACAGCGCGCGGGAGCAGCTTCGGGCGGCGGCGCGGAGCGCGGCGGAGGGCGCCTCGGCGCCGTACTGCATCGCGGACGCGACGAGCGGGCGGCCGCTCGGGCACATCGGCGTCAACGTCGTCAACCGCGTGATGAACATGGCGCGCGTCGGCTACTGGGTCCTCCCCGAGGCCCGGGGCCGCGGGCTCGCCACCCGCGCGCTCGCCCTGGCCGCCCGCTGGTCGTTCACCGATCTCGGCCTGCACCGCCTGGAACTCGACCACGCGGTGGGTCACGACGCGTCCTGCCGCATAGCCGAGCGCTGCGGTTTCACCTACGAGGGAACCCTGAGGGGCGCGATGTGGGAGGCGGGCCGGCACGACGCATACAGGGACATGCATCTGCACGCGCGGCTGGCGGAGGATCCCGAGCCGGACATCATGAACGGACGACTCTAGCGTCGATGTGACGACCGTGGGTTTCACCCCGGAAAGGCATGGCCAAGTCCCGTACGGAGGCGGGATCATGAGACATGCGCTCGGACGACTGGTACGTCACGGAAGACCTCGACCGCTTCCTCTCGCACGCCGGCGGATTCCTGCGGTCGCGCCCCGATCTGCACACCGTCGCCCTGACGGTGACGGAATCCCTGCGGATGCGCGGACTGCGCGCGTACGGCGGTGACGAGCCGCCCGTGTTCGGGGTGATGCAACGCGACGGCCAAGTGCGGGGAGCCTACTTCCGCACCCCGCCCTACCGGCTGAACGTCACCCCGCTCACCGCCGACGAGACCGACGCCCTCGCCGCCCACCTCGTCGCCATCGGCCACCCGGTGCCGGGCATCATCGGCACCCGCGAGACGACCACCGGTTTCGTCCGCTCCTGGCAGCGCCACACCGGCGCGAACTCGGCCCTGCGCCAGCGCCAACGGCTCTACCGGCTGGGCTCGTTGATGACGCCCCGGCCGCTGCCGGAGGGCGCGCCCCGGGTGGCGGACGAACGGGACCGGGACCAGCTGATCCGCTGGTACGGCGAGTTCACCGAGGCGGTCGGCGACCATGCCGCCGGGGAGGTCGAGGCCTGGGCCGACCATCGCATCGCCTACGGCGGCATCACCTTCTGGGAGAACCCGGTGGGCACCCCCGTCTCCATGTGCGGGGTGACCCCGATGGTCGCGGGCCAGGTCCGTATCGCCCCCGTCTACACCCCGCCCCACCTGCGTGGACGCGGATACGCCGGGGCGGTGACGGTCGAGGTGAGCCGGGGCGCGGTCCGCGCGGGCGCGGAGGAGGTCCTGCTCTTCACCGACCTCGCCAACGCCACCAGCAACGTGCTGTACCAGCGGCTCGGCTACCGGGCGGTGGCGGACTTCGAGGTGTACGACTTCGCGGGGGGCCTGGGCTCCTAGACGCGGTCCGGCCTGGGCGCGGTCGGCCCGGGACCGGTCGGCCGCCGGGAGTCAAGTACCTGGCGAGAATTGGCTGTTCGATCTGACGTTCGGAATCTGGGCCGCTACTGTCCTCGACCGTGGAGGAAACTGGACGAGAGCCCCTCCGGTTCTCCTTGCTCGGTCCGCTGCGCGCCTGGCGCGGCACCCGCGAACTCGCGCTGGGCTCACCCCAGCAGCGTGCCGTCCTGGCGATGCTGCTGTTGCTGCGCCGAGGGCACGCGGTCGGGTTGGCCGACCTCGTCGACGGGTTGTGGGGGACGGGACCGCCCCCGGGCGCGGTCCCGGTGCTGCGGACGTACGCCTCCCGGCTGCGCAAGCTGCTGGAGCCCGAGCGGGCCAAGGGGGAGCCGTTCCGGATCCTGGTCTCCGCCGGGGACGGCTACGCCCTGCGGACCGACACCGTCTCCAGCGATCTGGCCGACTGCACGGCCGCGGTCGCCCGGGCCGAGCGGCACCGGGCCGCCGGGGACGCGGAAACCGCGCTCCGGCTGCTGCGCACCGCGCTGGCCGACTGGGGCAGTCCCGCGCTGGTGGGAGTGCCCGGCCCGTTCGCCGAGGCGGCCCGCGCGGATCTGGCCGAACGGCGGCTGAGCGCGGTGGAGTTCAGACTGCGGATGGAGTTACGACTCGGCCGCCACGAGGCACTGGTGCCGGAGCTCCTCGCGCTGCGTGAGGCGCACCCGCTGCGGGAGGCCGTCAGCGAGTTGCTGCTCGCCGCCCTGTACCGGTGCGGGCGGCGGGCCGAGGCGCTGGAGGCGTACGCGCGCACGCGCCGGACCCTGGTCGACGAACTGGGCCTCGAACCGGGCCCGTCCCTGCGCGCCCTGCACACCGCGATCCTGACCGGCGCCGCCCCCGACACCCTCGCCACCACCCCCCGACCGGAGGCGGACCCCGGCGCCACCGGAACCGCCAAGGTGCGGCCCTCCCAACTCCCGGCGGACCTCGCCACGTTCACCGGTCGCCATGCCGAGATCGACCGCGTTACCGAACTGCTGTCCGCCGACGACGACCGGACGGCGGCGACCGGATCCGGCGCCCCCGCCCCGGCTCCGCTCCCCGCCATCGGCGTCATCGACGGCATGGCCGGCACCGGGAAGACCACCCTCGCCGTGCACTGGGCGCACCGGGCCGCCCCGCGTTTCCCGGACGGGCAGCTCTACGTCAATCTCCGCGGCTACGACCCGGGCGCCGCCCGGACGGACCCCGGCGAGGCGCTCTCGACCTTCCTCGTCGCGCTCGGTGTGGCCCCGCACGCCCTTCCCGAAGGGCTCGACGCGCAGACCGCCCTGTACCGCAGCGTCCTGGCCGACCGCCGGGTGCTGATCGTGCTGGACAACGCCCGTGACACCGAGCAGGTACGGCCGCTGCTGCCCGGCGCGTCCGGCTGCCTCGTCATCGTCACCAGCCGCAGCAGGCTCACCGGCCTCGTGGCGCGGCACGGGGCCCGGCCGCTCCCGCTCGGCCTGCTCGGCGCGGCGGAGGCCGGGGAACTGCTGAGCCGGCGGCTGGGCAGCGCCCGGGTCGAAGCCGAACCGGAGGCCGCCGACGCCATCGTCGCCCGCTGCGCCGGGCTGCCGCTGGCCCTGGCCATCGTCGCGGCCCGCGCCGCCCTCAACCCCGGCTTCCGGCTGGCCGACATCGCGGCGGAACTCCGCGCGGGCCAGGGCAGCCTCGACGCGTTCGCCGTGGGCCACGACACCGGCTCCGACGTCCGTGCCGTCTTCTCCTGGTCCTACCAGGCGCTGACGCCCGAGGCCGCCGCCCTCTTCCGGCGGCTCGCCCTGCACCCCGGCCCGGACATCAGCACCGCCGTCGCCGCCGCGCTGGCCGGAACGCCCCGCCGCCGCGTGCGCGCACTGCTGACCGAGCTGACCGGGGCGAGCCTGCTCATCGAACACGTCCCGGGCCGGTTCGTCTTCCACGACCTGCTGCGCGCCTACGCCGGTGAACTCGTCGCGCACCAGGACGGCGCCCCCGAGCGCGACGCCGCCGTGCTGCGGATGATCGACCACTGCCTGCACACCGCCCACCATGCCTCCGCCGTGCTCGGCCCGTTCCGGGAGACCGTCCCCCTGGCAGCGAGCACAACGGACAGCGGGCCGCTGCGGTTCACCGGCAGCCGACAGACGACCGCCTGGCTGAGCGCCGAGCGCCATGTGCTGCGCTCGGTCGTCGAGCACGCCACCGCCCTGGGCCACCACGACCACGCCTGGCGCACCGCCTACGCCCTCGACCTGTACTTCGACCGGCTCGGCCACTGGCACGACATGATGGAGATCAACAAGGCCGCGCTGCGCGCCGCCCGGGCCCTGGGCGACTCCGTCGCCGAGGCGCACGCCCTGCGCGGCCTGGGCTTCGGCCACACCCGCTTCGGGCACACGGACGAGGCGCTCCGGCTCCTGGGCCGGGCCCTGGACCTGTTCCGGGCGGCCGGCGACGCCTTCGGCGAGGCCCGCACCCGGCGGGCCCTCGCCTACCAGGCCAACCAGCTCAAGCGCCACGACGTCTCCCTCGACCACTACGCACGCGCGGGAGAGCTGTACCGCTCCCTCGGCCACCGCAGCGGCCAGGCCAGCGTCCTCAACGAGATCGGCTGGACGTACATCCTGCTCGGCGACCTTCAACGGGCCCTGGTCCACTGCGAGCAGGCCGTCCTGCTGCACCAGGAGGTCGGCGACCTGAGCGGCGAGGCCTCGGCGCAGGACAGCGTGGGATACGCCCACCACCACCTCGGCGCGTACGACGCGGCCGTGGAGCGGTTCGAGCGTGCCGTGGAGCTGTACCGGGAGATCGGCAGCGGTTTCCTGGAGGCCGACACCCTGCGCCACCTCGGCGACGCCCACCGCGCGAACCGCGATCCTGAAGCGGCGCGCGGTGCGTGGCAGTCGGCGCTCGCGCTGCTGGAGGAGAGCGGGCACGCGGACGCGGAAGAGGTCCGGCGGGAGCTGCGCGAGCTGGACCCGTAGGGGGCGGCGGTCCGCGCGTCCTACCGCACCCCTCGCTCCTCCAGTGCCGTCCTCAGGCTGCGCAGGGCGTAGTACACCCGGGACTTCACGGTCCCCTGCGGGACGCCGAGGACCGAGGCGGCCTGCTGGGTGGTGCGGTCCGCGAAGAACGTGGCGAGCAGCACCTCGCGGTGCGCGGGGGTCAGTGCCTCGAGGGCGTCCCGCACGACCAGGGAGGACAGCATCCGGTCGATGTCGTCGACCTCGATGCCCAGTTCGCTCACCCAGGTGGCGCCGCCGACCTCCTGCGGCCGCGCCGCGCGCGTCCGGTGCGTGTCGATGACGAGGTTGCGGGCGACCCGGAACATCCAGGGGCGTACCGCCATGCCGTCGTCGTCGACCAGGTTCTGCTTGCTCCAGCACCGCAGCAGCGTCTCCTGGATGACGTCCTCCGTGCGGTGCGTGTCTCCGCCCAGCAGGCGCAGCACGTACGAGTACAGCGCCGGGCCGTGCTCGAGGTAGAGATCGCGCAGCGCCCGTTCCTCTGGGGTGGTGGCGCCGGCCGATCCGATCACCGTCACGTTCATGGTGTGCTCCTGCTCCGTGGGATGAGCGACCCCGGCCGGGACGGGAGTGAGGGCCGGGGTCCGCTGGGGACGGAGTGTTGCCAGGGGCGTTCCACGCTCGTTTGACGCCGGCTGTACGGATCGATGGACGAGCAGGTCAGGGGTGTCGTACGCGATGTTCCGGCGGTGACTCAGGCGTACGCCGCCAAGGCGTCGACGTGTCTGCGGACCTGCCCGACGAGGGCACCGTGGCCGGCCGGCAGCCGGCCCTGGAGGTCCAACTGGTCCCACATGTGCAGGAGTTCGCGCCCGTGGACCAGGGCCGCCCGGTCGTCGTCGATGCGCTGCCAGGCCGCCGCCGCCCGCGCCACCTCGTCCGGCGCCCGTCCGTCCCCGGCCCCGCACCGGATCCGGGCCACGCCCAGGGCCAGCACGGTGGCCTCGCGGTGGTCGCCGCGCAGATGCGCGAGGTAGGCCTCCACCGACCGGGCCTCCAGCGCGTGCGGATGCTCGGCGCCGAACGTGCCGGTGAGACGCTCGCGCAGCGCGCTCGCGTCGGCGTACGCCTCATCGAGCCGGCCACCGGTCGCCAACGCGTGGATACGGCCGATCCGTTCGGCATGCTCGACGGGCAACTCGGCTACGGGGGCCGCGGCCCCGGCCCGCCCAGGACCCCGACCCCGGCCCCGCCCCCGGGCGCGAGCGACGGCGGTGGCCACAGCGGACACGGACGCCGACGCGGCACGCCCTGGCTCGGGACCCGCTGTCGGCTCGGCGGGGGACGGCTCGGGGCTTTCGGGAGCGCGCCCGGCCGGGAGTTCGCCGGGGTCGAGGAGTCGGCTCGAGCCGTCCGGGGAGACCTCGAGGACGAAGTGGGCGGGGGCGGAGCCGTCGTTCACGGTGGCCTGAACTGCGGCGGCGCGCTCCTGCGCGTACCGCTGCAGACGGTCCAGTACGGCGTCGTGCACGGACTGGCCCGGCTCGGGGGCGAGGGGCTGTCCGTCGATCTCGGCGCGCTTGTCGTCGGTGATGCGCACCTCGAAGTGGGCCATGGCGGTCCTCCTCATGGGGGGCGATGGTGGTGGCTCAGGTGGGCTCGGGCGTGACGCCGGGGGTGGCCCCGGAGGGTGGCGCGGCGATGCCCTCGTACTTGGCGAACTGGGCGCGCACGGCGAGGACGTAGCCCTGGGCCTCGTTCGTGTTCGGTACGCCCCTGGCGGCGCGGACGGCGTCCATGCCGACGTGGTAGGCGGCCAGGGCGAGGTCCAGTGCGGTGTCGGTGGTGCCGGTCCGGACGACCTCGCCGTTGTCGATCATCTTCTGGGCCTCGTCCGCGAGGGCGCACATGTAGCGGCCCTGCGCCATGATCGAGTCCTCCGCGTCCAGGGCGGACACCTTGTCGTTGTCGTCGTCGTCCTCGCCGTACTGCGTGAACTTCTCGGGCGGCAGTTGCGAGATGCCCTGCTTGCCGTCCGGGCCGACCAGGGCCGCGTCGAAGCCGGACTCCCGCTCGATCTGGGACGCGATGACGATCGGGCCGATCGCGCCGCACAGCTCGCCCGCCTCCTCGATGGTCTCCACCAGGTCCTCGGGGACGGTCGAGGTGTCCAGCTCGCCCGAGCCGTCGCCCTGCAGGGAGGCGATCACCTGGTCCGCGGTGCCCTGGTTGTCGGAGTCGCTGCCCCCGCCACCGAAGAGCATGATCAGGGCGATGAGCGGGGCCAGCAGCACCCCGAATCCGCCGATGACGATCACGATGATCACGGTGCCGACCAGGGCGACCGGTGACAGCAGACAACCGCAGCCGGTGCCGGCGGCGATGGAGTTCCGGACGGCTGTGGAGGTGCCGCCCTCTTCGTTCTGTCCCGTTGCGGAACCCATGGGCTCGTGCCTTCTTCCCCTCACCTTGAACCGCTGTGGCCGGACGGCCCGTTGTGCTGTCCGTCGGGCTCGGCAGATCCAAACGGGCCCGGGAGCGAATAAGTTCAAACCGGCTGAAATCAGATGAGTCGAAGCAGCGGAATGACGAGCGAAGAGGGGGGCGGAACAGCCATGGCCACACCATCGACCACGCCGACGGGCCCATCAGGATGGGTGCGGGGCCCCAAACCTCCGGCGGCCCCGGTCTCCGCAGGGCCCGCGGCGCCCGCGGCGTCCCCCGCTCCGGTCCGCCGTACCGCCCCCGCGCCCGCCCCCGAACCCTCCTGGGGTGAGCCCCGGCGCGCTGGTGCCGGTCGGGGTGCCGCCGGGCGGGGCAAGGGGCGGGACGAGGTCGGGTGGGTCCAGGCGCACGGGGGCGCCGGGGCCACCTCCCTGGCCGAGGTGCTCGGGGGCGCGGACCTCGGAGTCCGCTGGCCCAAGCCGGGGGCCGGGGAACCGCGCAGGGTGGTGATCGTCGGACGGACCAGCGCCCGTGGACTGCGGGCCGTCTCGCAGGCGTTGGGCGCGCTCAAGGAGGGGCGGGCTCCCCAGGGGCTCGAACTGGTCGGCGTCGTTCTCGTCGCCGACGCCCCCGGGCGGCTGCCGCTCACCCTGCTGCGCCGGATCCGCGTCCTGCGCTCCGTCACCCACGTCCATCGCGTGCCCTGGATACCCGCCTGGCGCCTGGGCGGTCGGCCCAGGGCCCTGCCCCGGCAGCTCGTCTCGCTCGCCGGACTCGTGGGCGCCGAGGCGCGGGCGGGGGAGGCCGTGTCGTGAACCCATTCCTGCTCGCCGCGCCGCCCGCCGGCTACAGCCCGCCCGCCGGCGCCGGCACCATCCTCGGCATCCTCGCCTGGTGCGCCACCGCCGCCGGTGTCGCGGGCCTGCTGATCGTCGGCATCAACATGGCCGTCCAGCTCAACCGGGGTGAACCCGGCGAGGGCGGCGCCCACTTCCGCGGCGTCTTCTTCGTCACCCTCGGGTGCCTCGTCGCCTCCTCGGCCGGTCCGCTCGTCGCCTTCCTCGGCGATCTGTCCCTCCTCGGCCCCTAGGACTCCCCGCCGTCCTCGGCTCCGTCGGCACGGGTGCGCTCGCCGACGGCGCCCCACGCACGCCCGCACGACGGCACCGCCCACCGACCGCACCCGCACCGACCGTCCCTCCCCGCCCGCCGTCCAGGCAGGGCGCCGACCTCTCCGGAGATCCCGATGTCACTGCTTCTCGAAGCCCACAACGTCCTCGCCGCAGGTGTCCCCCAGCCCACGAGCGGTGCTCCGGACGCGCTCAAGACCAAGGTCAACACCGTGCTCGGGATAGCCGCCTGGGCGGGCACCGCCGCCGGTGTCGCCGGCGTGCTGATCACCGGCGCGATGATGGCGATCTCCCTCAAGCGGGGCGAGAGCTCCGAGCACATGAGCCGGCTCGGCATGGTCCTCGGCGGCTGTGTCCTGGTGGCCACCGCCGGCCCGCTGGTCAGCTTCGTCTTCGCGTGAGCCGACGGGCGGTCGACATGTTCACACGCAGACAGCGGTGGGCCGAGGAGCCGGAGCCGTACTGGAAGCAGCGCAGCTGGCGGTTGTCGGCGGGGTTCCTCGCCGTCGTGCTGGTACTGGGCGGGATCGTCGCGCTGACGTCCGGCGGGGGGAGCGGCGCCGAGCGTGCCCGCGCGGCGGAGCCCGGCCCGCTGTCCGGCGACACCGCACTGCGAGGCGGCCGCCCCGAGGGCTGCGCCACCGACGACAGCGCCGGTGACGTGCTGCCCAAGGCCCCTCCGGAGGACGTCGGTTGGCACACGCTCGGCGTCACGCGCGTGCCCGTCTCCGCCTCGGCGGGGCCCACCCGGACGACGGGGTCGCTGCGCTGGTGCTACGCCCGCACGCCCCTGGGCGCCGTCCTGGCCGCCCATGTCATCCCGTCGCAGATGAGCGGCTCCGACTGGCGGTCCGCCACCCAGCAGCAGGTCGTCGCCGGGCGCGCCCGCGACATGTTCGTCTTCCAGCGCTCCACCGTCGAGGACGTCGACAGCGGCGAGCAGACCGGCGACACCGCCGTCGCCACGTACGCCGGGTTCTCGGTGACGTCGTACACCGACACGGCCGCGCACGTGAAGCTGCTGCTCAGAACGGGCCAGGGCTACGCGGCGACCACCATCGCGCTGCGCTGGAGCGGCGGCGACTGGAAGGTCCTGCCCAACAGCGACGGCTCCCTGCACTCGCCGGTGACGGCCGTCCAGGGCAACACCAGCGGTTACACCCTGTGGGGGGTCTGACGTGAACTGCCCGACCGGTAACCCGGTCATCGACCTGATCAAGGGTTTCTTCGACTTCCTCGGCAACCCCATCGGCACCGTCATCGAGCTGATCGCGAACACCATCCTGGCGGGCGCGGTCGCCGTGTTCGGGGCGCTGATCACCGGGGTGCCGACGCTGACGGGGACGGCCACGGCGAAGAACGTCGGCAGCCAGACGCAGTGGCTGGTGGTCTACCTCGCGGTCGGTTCGCTGATCTTCGCCTCGGTCCGCATGGCGCTGGAACGGCGCGGCACCGCGGGCGTGACCGCCCTGAAGGGCATCCTCCGGGTCATCCTGGTCTCGGGCGCCGCCACCACCGTCGTCACGGCCGCCGCGGCCGTCGCTGACGACTACGCCACGTACCTGTTCAACGCGGGCGCGCAGGCGCAGTTGAGCAACGTCGGGGCCTGCAAGAGCGGGGACAACGTCCAGTCCTTCCTGCTGCTGGTCCTCGCCTTCCTGCTGCTGATCTCCGGGATCATCCACACGATCCTGATGTACATCCGGCTCGGCGTGATGATCCTGTTGCTCGGCACCCTTCCGCTGGCCGCCGCGGCCTCGATGACCGACTGGGGCTCCGGCTGGTGGCGCAAGCACATCGGCTGGATGATCGCCTGGTTGTTGTACAAACCCGCGGCCGGTCTGGTGCTGTACTCGGGCTCGGCGATGATCTCGCAAGGCGGTCAGGGCGGCGACATCAACGAACGCATCGCCGGGATCGGCCTGATGCTCCTGTCCGCGGTCTCCCTGCCCGCGCTGCTGAAACTCGTGGTGCCGGCCACCGCCGCGCTCGGCGGCGGCAACCCCGTGTCCGGCGCGCTGGCGTCGGCGGGCGCGCTGGCCACCGGTGCCCGCCCGATCGGCGGCAGCGGCGGGTCCGGCGGACAGGCGGGCGCGACCGGAGCCAAGGGGCCGTCCGGCGCCGGGAGTTCGGGCGGCTCGCCGGGCGGCGCCGCCGGTCCTGGCGGACCCGCCGGCCTCAACGGCGCCAACGGCGGTGGCCCGGGCGGCGGTTCGATGGGCGCCGGGGCGGGCGGAGGCGGCTCGGGTGCCGCGGCCGGCGCGGGGCGGGCGGCGGCCGCGGCGGGCGGACCGGCCGGAGCGGCCGTCGCCGCGGCGGTCACCGCCGCGAAGATCGTCGGCAGCACCGCCTCGGGCGCCCTCGACGGCGCCGACGGCGACCTGGGCCACAACAAGTGACGCCGCCCGCCCCCTAGAGCGACCGCCGGACTCCCGCTCCCCCCTGGGAGTTCGGCGGTCTCCACCCTCCCCCACCCGGCGCCGTACCACCACACCACTCCTCGAAGGGATACCGGAGCCTCATGTCCACGGAAGCCGTCACCCATCCGACCTACGGGAACTGGCGTCGGCCACGGCGGCCGGGGCTCGGGCCGTTGGGGCTCGTCGGGACCTTCGGGGTGTTCGGCGGGCTGGTCGCCACCCTGCTCGCCTCGCTGATCTCGCTGTACGCCGCGCTCGTGGTGGCCGTACCGGTCATCGTCTTCCTGGTGCCGCTCGCCATCCGCACCCAGGACGGCCGCAACGTCTACCAGTTGATGACCCTGCGCGTCGGCTGGTGGCGTCGTAAGGCCAAGGGCTCGCACCTCTACGCCTCCGGCCCGCTGTCCGCCCGGCCGGGCGGCCGGTTCCGACCGCCCGGCCTGCTCAACAAGGTCACCGCCACCGAGGGCCGGGACGCCTACGACCGCCCCTTCGGCGTCCTGCACCACCCGGCCCGCAACCTGTACACGATCGTCCTCGGCTGCGACCCCGACGGCGGCGCTCTGGTCGACCCGGACCAGGTCGACGTATGGGTCGCGCTGTGGGGCGAGTGGCTGGCCCGGCTGGCCCACGAACCCGGGCTGCGCGGCGCCTCGCTGATCGTGGAGACCGCCCCCGACCCGGGCACCCGGCTCGCCCACGAGGTGCTGCCCCGCATCCACCCCGACGCGCCGCCCGCCGCCCGCGCGGTGATGGAGGAGGTCGTCGAGCGCTATCCGACCGCCTCCTCGGAGATGCACACCTACGTCACCCTCACCTACGGCGTCCCGCCCGGGCAGAAGCGCAAGCCGGACGATGTGATCTCCGACCTCGCCATCCGTATCCCGGGCCTGCTCAGCGGGCTCGTCGCGGCCGGTGGCGGCTCGGCCTACCCGCTGTCCGCCGAGCGGATCGCCGAGGTCGTCCGGGTCGCCTACGACCCCGCGGTCGCCGCCGACGTCCTCGACGCCCGCGCCCGCCACGGCGGAACCGGCCTGGAGTGGGACGACGCCGGACCGGCCGCGGCCGTCGAGACGGTCAACAGCTACCAGCACGACTCCGGGGTGTCCCGGACCTGGCTGCTCACGCTCGCGCCCCGCGGCACCGTCCGCTCCTCGGTGCTCAGGGGCATGCTGGAGGCGGCCCCCGGCACCCGCCGCAAGCGGGTCGCGCTGGTGTACCGGCCCATCGACCCCGCCACCTCGGCGCGGATCGTCGAGGCGGACCGGCGCAGCGCCCAGTTCATGGCGACGTCCGGACGCGGCATGGTGCAGGCGCGCGCCGCCTCCGAGATGCGGGCGGCGGAACAGACCGCGGCCGAGGAGGCGTCGGGCGCCGGGCTCGTGGAGTTCTCGCTGATGCTGACGGTGACCGTGGACAGCGCGGCGGAGCTGGCCGACGCCAGCGTCATGATCCGGAACCTGACCGCGGCCTCCCGGGTGCTGATGCGGCCCGCCGACCGGATGCAGGCGGCCGCGTTCAGCTGCACCCTGCCCGCCGGGATCCTCCCCTGGGAGCAGACCCTCATCCCGCACGAGCTCCAGGAGGCGCTGTGAGCCGCCGAGGCGAGGAGAAGAAGGCCGAGCGGGCCGACCGGCTCGCCGAGCAGCGGGCGCGCCAGGCGCTCGACTCGGGGCTTGCGGGGCCGGACCCGGCCCGGGCGCCGGAGCCGCGCGGGCGGAAGGGGACGAAGGGCGGCAAGGGCGGCACGGTCGGCAAGGACGGGCCCGCCGCCCGGCCCCGGGAGCTGTACGTCCCGCCGCGGGGCTGGATGGGGCCCGGCGGCGGCCGCGTCGGTTACGTGGATTCGCCCACCATGTGGCGGGCCACCACCGTGCAGGCGTGCGGCATGTGGCCGTTCGCGGCCGGCTCCGGCTCGCCCATGACCGGCGTGCCGCTCGGGCAGCACCTGTTCACCGGAGCCACCGTCTGCGGCGACCCGCTGAACTGGTTCACCCGGGCCCGCTACATCTCCAACCCCTCCCTGTTCATGCTCGGCATGCCGGGCCTGGGCAAGTCCACCCTCGTCAACCGGATGCTGATCGGCCTCGCGGCCACCGGTGTCGTCCCGCTGGTGCTCGGCGACCTCAAGCCCGACTACGCCGACACCGTGCGCGCCCTCGGCGGTCAGGTGATCTCCATCGGCCGGGGCCGGGGCGGCATCAACGTCCTGGACCCCGGGGCGATGGGCGCGGCGGCGGCGAGGATCGGCGGTGAGGCGGGCGAGGTGCTGCGGGCCGAGACGCACGGGCGGGTGCTGAACATGGTCGCCGCGCTCATCACCATCGTGCGGGGCCGCCCGATGGACGACCACGAGCAGTCGGTGCTGAGCGCGTGCCTGCACCATCTGCGCGCCCGCACCCCGGCCGGCGGTACGGTCCTGCTGCCCGACCTCCTCCAGGTGCTCACCGAGGGCCCCGACCGGGTCCGCGCGGTCACCCTGGACCGCGGCGACGACACCCGCTACCGGGACGCCGTCGACCCCCTGCACCGCTCCCTGCTCGGCATCCTCGACGGCCCGCTCGGCGACACCTTCGCCTCCGAGACGTCCACCCGGATCAACCCCGACGCGCCCGCCGTGTGCATCGACATCTCCGGCATCGGCGAGGCCGACACCCAGCTCACCGCCGCCGCGATGCTCGCCGCCTGGTCCGACGGGCTCGGCACGGTGGCCGCCTCGCACGCCCTTGCGGACGCCGGGCTCGCTCCCCGGCGCTGGTTCTTCACCGTGCTCGACGAGCTGTGGCGCCCGCTGCGAGCCGCCTCCGGCATCGTCGACCGGATCGACGCGCTCACCCGCCTCAACCGCTCGCTCGGGCTCGGCGACGCGAAGATCACCCACACCCTCAAGGACGCCGAGGCGCTGGGCACCGACGCGGACCGGGCCAAGGCGCGTGGCTTCGTGGAGCGGGCCGGGATGGTGGTGTGCGCCGGACTGCCGAGGGCGGAGATGGAGGAGCTGGGCAAGGTGGTGGGGCTGTCCCGGCGCGAGATCGAGCTGGTGTCGTCCTGGTCCTCGCCCCCGGGCTGGGGGGTCTCCGGCGAGCACGAGGAGCCGCCCGGCCGGGGCCGCTTCCTCATCAAGGTCGGCGGCCGCCCCGGCATCCCCATCAAGGTCGCCATCACCGACGCCGAACGACGGCTGCACAACACCAACACCCGCTGGACCCCGAACGAGGAGGCCGTGGAACCTGCCGTCGCCCAGGCGGCCGCACAGGTCGCGCGGGCCGCCCAGGAGGGCCCCCACGCACTGGGCGGGAGGTGGTCCGCGTGAGCGCCCCCCGCGCCGGCGGCGGCTATCACGAGCAGCTGCCGTGGGCCGTCGCCGCCATCGCCGGTACCGGGCTCACTCTGTTCACCGTCGCCTGGGCCGGGGGCACGTTGGGCTCCGGGCTGTCCGGGCACGGCCTCGCCGCACCCCCGTTCGCCCTGTCCACCGTCGTCCGGCTCACCTCCGAGGGCCCGGCCGCGCTGTGGCCCGCGGCACCGGCAGCCGCCGTGTACGCGGGCATGCTCGGCCTGCTGATGCTCGTGGTGTCGCCCCTCGCCCTCCTCGTACGGCACCTGCTGAACCGCGCCGCCCGCCCCAAGGGTCTCGCCGGCCGCCGGGAGCTGGCCGCCCTGTGCCCCAAGGGCATCGAGGCCCGTGCCCGTGAACTGCGGCCCAGCCTCGACGGCCGCCCGGACGTGCACCCCGACGAGACCGGCAACCTCCTCGGCGACCTCGACCCCAACGGCCCGGAGCTGCGCAGCAGTTACGAGGACGTGGAGCTCGACCTCATGGCTCCCCGGGCCGGCAAGTCCACCGGCATCGCCGTCCCGCGGGTGCTGCGCGCCCAGGGCGCCGTGCTGCTCACCTCCAACAAGTCGGACGTGTACGCCGTCACCCGCGCCGCCCGCGAGCAGGCGGGCACGGTGTGGACGTTCGACCCGCAGGGCATCGCGCACAGCCCGCGCGCCATGTGGTGGAACCTGCTCGGCGAGTGCCACACCATCGAGGGCGCCCGCAGGCTCGCCGGGCATTTCGTGGCCTCCGTGAACGACGACACGGCGAAGAAGGACTTCTGGATCTCGGCCGCCCAGAACACCCTCACCGCCCTCTTCCTCGCCGCCGCCCGTGGCCGGGCCCCGGTCACCGACCTCCTCGGCTGGCTCGCCGACCCCGCCGACCGCACCCCGATCGACCTGCTCCGTGAGGCCCGGCTCAGCGCGATGGCCGAGCAGTTGCAGGGCACGGTCCGGGGCGCGGTGGAGACCCGGGACGGCATCTACGAGACGGCCCGCCAGACCGTCTCCTGCCTGCTCGACCCGGAGATCCTCGCCTGGGTCACCCCCGACCCGGACCTGCCGGAGTTCGACCCCCACCGGCACGTTCTCGGCAAGGACACCCTCTATCTGCTCTCCAAGGACGGCGGTGGTTCGGCGGCCGGGGTCATCGCGGGCCTCGCCGACGCGACGATGCGGGCCGGGGTGGTCGCCGCCGAACGCATGGGCGGCCGGCTCGACCCGCCGCTGACGGCGGTCCTGGACGAGGCCGCCAACGTGTGCCGCATCTCCGACCTGCCCGACCTGTACTCGCACTTCGGCTCCCGTGGCATCAACGTCGTCACTCTCCTGCAGAGTTACCGGCAGGGCGCCCGGGTGTGGGGCGAGGTGGGCATGGACGCCCTGTGGAGCGCGGCCACGATCAAGCTCCTCGGCGCGGGCCTCGACGACGCCGACTTCGTGCAGAAGATCTCCACCCTGGTCGGCCAGCACGACGTGCGCACCCCGAGCGTCTCGCGCAGCAAGGACGGCACGTCCCGCTCGTACTCCTACCGCCAGGAGGCCGTCCTGCCACCGGACCGGATCCGTGCCCTGCCCAAGGGCACCGCGCTGCTCCTCGCCACCGGCGTCCGGCCCGCCCTGATCCGGCTGCGGCCCTGGTACAAGGAGCCCGGGGCGGCGGCGATCTCGGCGGCGGCGAAGGCGGAGACGGCCGCTATCACGGAACGGGCCGCGCGACGTCTGCCCGGCGTGAGCCTGGGGAAGGGGTAGGGCGGCGGCCCCCCAAGGTCACCCTACGCAGCAGCAGTTCGGCGGGCCCGTACCGCGCCCTCCTCATCAGGCGCGCGCCAAGCAGGAGTTGGACGCCGTAGAGCAGGACGCAGCCCGTGAGGACGGTCGCGGCACCGAGCCGGTCGTAGAGCCCGAGTCCGTAGCCGGTGAAGACGCAGGCGAGGACCAGTGACTGGGTGAGGTAGTGGGTGAGCGCCATCCGACCGGCGGCGCCGAGCAGCGCCGCCGCCGGACGGGCGCGGGGGAGGAGCAGGAGCAGTCCGCAGGCGTACGACGCGGTCAGCGCCGGTGCGGTCAGGACGGCGACCGCGTGGCCGACATGGAACCAGCGGCTGTCCGCGGGCCAGTTGGCGCAGGCCGCGGTGACCAGCCCGCCGGTCAGGCCGACCGGCAGCCACCGCACGGCGACCCCGCGCAGCCACGCCCGGTCCCGGCCCCGTCGCTCCACAAGTCGGACCCTGGCCGCCGCGAACCCCGCCAGGAACGCGGCCAGCAGATCGGGCGCGGCCAGCAGGTCGGCGCCGATCGCCGCCGGCAGGTCGCGCAGATGGGCCCCGAGCACCGACAGGGCGTCCCCGCGGTAGGCGGCCACGATGTCCGCGACCTGCGGGGCGTACTGGCCGGCGGTGTACGGCTCGCTGAACGCGACCGTCAACACTCCAAGCCCGGACAGGACCACGCCGAGACCGAGGACGAGGCCCGCCGCCAGGCGCAGCGCGGTGCGCGGGGCGAGGCCACGCAGGCCGTACAGGACCAGCGACAGAACCGCGTACGTCATGAGGATGTCGCCGGGATACAGCAGGACGGCGTGGGCGAGGCCGAGCCCGAACAACCCCGCCGCGCGCCGCAGATGACGCGGCGCGAACGCGGCGCCCGCGTCCCGGGCGGAGCGCTCCTGGAGCACGAAGCTGTAGCCGAACAGGAAGGAGAACAGCAGATAGAACTTGGTGGTGACCAGCGCTGTCACCGCCCAGGTCGCGGCCCGGTCGAGCGTCGAGGCCCCGGGACCGCCGCCGAAAGCCGCGTACGGGCCCGCCGCCAGCTGGGCGTTGACCAGCAGGATGCCGAAGAGGGCGAAGCCGCGCAGCACATCGAGCTCGCCCACGCGCGCGGGACGACCGGACCTCACGACGCCACCACGACGCCGGTGCCGAAGGTCAGCGTCGAGGACAGGAACCATCCGAAGGACGGTGCCAGCAGATGCCGCAGCGTCCACAGCCGGGCCGCGGCGGGCCGGGCCCGCGCGTAGACCACGATCACCTCGCCGCCGACCGGCGGCAGGCCGCACAGCGGCGCGTACCGGCCCGGGTCGAGCACGAGGTCCCGGCCGAGGTGATCGCGGAACAGCACCAGAGCGCCGTGTCGCCGGTCGGCCACCGCGCGGGCCGCCACCACACCCGGCACCCGCAGTCCGCGCAGCCACAGGCGGACCGCCGCCGCCGACGCCCGCAGGGCCAGCAGCAGAAAGCCGAGGCCGAACCCCGTGCACAGGGCCAGCAGCAACAACTCCGCGTACATCCCCACTCCTTCACCGTCCCCGGCCGCCCTCCGGCACCTGTGGCAGGCACAACGGGCTCCGGACCGAGCCCGGTTCATCCTCCTTGAACCGCCGGACGGTGGCGCGGCGTTGTGAGAACGATCCACGACGCATCGCGCCCCGCACGTCTCCCCGAAGGGAGCTTCGGCACAGATGAACCAGACGACACAGAGTCCGCACGCGCGCGCCCGGCGGACGGCGGTGGCCGTCACCCTGGCCTGCGCCCTGACCGCGGCGGTCCAGCAGCCGGCCCGGGCCGAGCCCGACACCCTCACCGAGGTACGGGCCGAACTCCGGCGCCTCTACCACGATGCCGAGGTCGCCACGGAGAAGTACAACGCCGCCGACGAACGGGTGACCCGGCAGGAGAAACGGGTCCGCGCACTCACTTCCCAGGTCAGGACCGCCGAGACGAGGCTGGACCGGCTCACCTCGCTGGCCGGCGCCGCCGCCCGTGCCCAGTACCGGTCCGGCGGGCTGCCCGCCGAGGTCCACTTCGCGCTGTCCGACGACCCCGAGCGCGCCCTGGACAACGCCTCCCTGGCCCGCCGGGCCGAGCAGTCCACGCAGGGCGTCCTGACCGCGCTCACCGAGACCGAGGAGGACCTGCGCACCAGCCGGGACGAGGCCGCGGGGGAGCTGGACGACCTGCGGGCCGGGCGCCGCGCCATGGCCGGTGAGCGCAGGACGATCGAGAAGAACATCGCCGCCGCCCGGAAGGTGGAGTCCCGCCTGAAGGCGAAGCAGCGCCGGGAACTGGCGGCTCTCGAGGAGAGGGAGGCCGAGGAGGCCCAGGCGGAGTGGGAGCGCACGGGCGTCCTCGACCAGGTCGGCACCGACGCGACCCCGGCGGGCCGCAAGGCCATCGCCTACGCCACCCGGCAGCTCGGCAAGCCCTATGTCTGGGGTGCCGAGGGCCCCGACTCCTTCGACTGTTCCGGCCTCACCTCCCAGGCCTGGCTGCACGCCGGTGTCGTCATCCCCCGCACCTCCCAGGAGCAGTGGCGGCAGCTCACGCGGGTCCCGGTCGAGAACATGCGCCCCGGCGACCTGATCATCTACAACGCCGACGCCAGCCATGTCGCCCTCTACATCGGCGACGGCGAAGTCATCCAGGCCCCTCGCCCCGGGCGCTGGGTGTACGTCTCACCGGCGGCGTCGATGGAGATCCTCGGGGCGGTACGACCGGACGCCTGACACGGCATCGAACCCTCATGCCCGGCCCGGCGGGGCGGCGGGGGCCCCATGCTTGGGCTGGCGGAGCCGGGCCCTGTGGCTGGCCCGGCGCGGGGCGGACCCTCATGCCCTGCCCTGCCCGGCGCGGCGGCGGGGCGGGGCCCATGCTTGGGCTGGCGGGGCCGGGCCCTGTGGCTGGCTCGGCGTGGGGCGGACCCTTATGCCTGGCCTGGTGCGGGGCGGGCCCGTATGCCTGGCCTGGCGGCGGGGCGGGGCCCATGCTTGGGCTGGCGGGGCCGGGCCCTGTGGCTGGCCCGGCGTGGGGCGGACCCTTATGCCTGGCCTGGCGCGGGGCGGGCCCGTATGCCTGGCCTGGCGGCGGGGCGGGGCCCATGCTTGGGCTGGCGGGGCCGGGCCCTGTGGCTGGCCCGGCGTGGGGCGGTCCCTCATGCCCGGCCCGGCGCGGCGGCGGGGCGGGCCCCATGCTTGGGCTGGCGGGGCTGGGCCCTGTGGCTGGCCCTGCGCGGGGCGGGCCCTCGTGCCTTGGCCCGGCGGGGGCGGGGCCCCACGCTTGGGCTGGCGCGGGGTGACCCCCGGGCCCGCCCCGCGGCTTGGTGGCGATGTCCGTTCAGCCCGCGCGCCGCCCCGGCAGCCGCCCCGGGGCCGCACTCCGGGTGGCGGTCCCGGCCTCCGGCGTCGGCTCGAATCCCGGGGGCAGGGGCAGCAGACCGGCGGGCAGCGGGGCCATGGGCAGCCGCGGCGCGGGCTCGGACCCGGGCGGCGGGTCCTGCCGTACGGCCGTCCCGTCCGCGTCCGACGCCGGGCGGCGCCGTGCCAGGAGCCCGCGCGGGGGGAGGGGAACGGCTGAAGTCGGTTCTGGCATAAGCGTTCCTCCGAGACCTGCGGGGGCGCCGGCCCGGTCCGCGCCGGCGCCGGTTCGAGAGGCACAACGGGCCCGCGCGGCGCCCGGTTCAGCCCGCCGCGTCCGACGGCGGCGGACCGAAGGGGTCGGCCGAGTCGACCGGGGGAGTCTCCTTCGGGCGGTGGGCGCCGGGCTTGCACCCGGCGAACGGGCCCGCCGGGTCCCGCAGGCTCTGCATGACCGGTCCCAGGCAGTCCCGGTGCCAGGTGGTGGGGCCGCTGCCCGGGGAGTCGGACCCGGTCAGCTCCTCCCAGGCCAGCCACAGGCCGTGCAACTGGGCCACCGCCTCCGGATGGTCCCACCAGCGCGAGCACCACGGGGACGTGGAGGTGACCTCCCTGCCGTAGACCGGCAGCAGCACATGGTGGACCCACAGGGTCAGCCCCCGCAGCGTCTGCCCGTACTCCGGGCCTTCCTGATACAGGATGAACCTCACCGGTTCTCCTCCCTGGCGTGCGGCGGACATCGGCACCACAACGCCCGTGCGCGGGCGCGTGGTTCAGCGACGAGCGGATTGAACCGGGCGGTGAGCGCGAGCCGTTGGGCCTGTCGACATCGTGGAAGGGGAGGCCTCCGATGGCGGGCTTCGACCAGGCACAGTTCGACCGCGACAGGACCGCTCTCATGAGGGACCTGCGCCACTACAACCTGCACAAGGACACGAAATTCACGGAGGCGCTGGGCGGCTATCTCGACCAGCTCCAACTGGAGGGGCAGTGGGTCGCGCAGGGCCACACACCCAACCCCAACTGGGTCGGTCAACGTCAAGTGGACGCCCTGATAGGCCAGTTCGACCGTAAGCACGCGTTCCACGTACCGGCCGACTGGTGGCGCCGGCACCGCAACGACAGCGGGTTCCGCGACAAGCGGCGGGACAAGGCGGCGGAGGCCGCGGGGCACGGCTATCTGTGGTCCAAGACCGAACCTGGGCCCGCGGCGAAGCGGGCCGCGGCGGACAAGGGGCTGATCCTGGAGACCTCGGTCCCGGGCAAGCTGTTCGACGGCAAGAACTTCGGGTTCGAGAAGTGGTCGGACTCGCCCACCATGGGCAAGCTCTGGGAGAACTTCTCCACCCACTACGTCGACGGCCTCGACGGACCGGTCAAGGCGCTGGTGCTCGACGGCATCGTCGACAACAGTGTGCTGACCCGGCTCGAATGGCCCCACCTGCGCGAGCGGATCGAGGCCGGTGACGTTCCCCACCTGCGGGTCAACGTGATGAACATCGTCGGTGACCCGACCGACTCGCGGACCTGGACGCTCGACACGGTGGCCGGGTTCGACGTCCGCTCGCAGGAGTCGTTCGACAACCTCCCGCGCCCCGCGGCGGCGGACTTCTGGACCAGGCAGGGCCGGTGGCACGCCCGTCAGCGGGCGGACGCCACCACCGACAGCTCGTCGAGCGGCTCCTCGGACGAGTACTCGCTCCACAACTTCCACGAGGTCTTCGACAAGCCGTACACCATCGTCGTCCTGTCGGACCCCGACGCGGCACCGCCGCAGATCACCGGGCCCATCACCGCGAGCCCGGAACAGCTCTCCAGGGTCACGACGAACCAGCTCTCCAGGACCGGGTCCGGCGAAGGCCTGGCCGGGCAGGGCACGCCCGAGAGCGCCGGGGCACGGCAGGGGGCGGATCTGCTGGCGAGCGCGATGCTGGACTCCAAACTGGAGGCCCTGCGGGCGCAGCAGGCCCGCAGCGGCAGTGACTCCAACTCGCCCGTGCCGTCCGTGACCGACGTGCGGGGCCAAGGGGACGAGGTGTCCCGGTCGGCCGAGGACTTCTCCCGGCTGAGCATGGCTCCCGTGCCGTCCGGATCCGGCGCCTACCCCTCCTACGTCGCGGTGGGCAACGTCCCGCACACCGCGCGGCCGCAGACCGGGCCGTCCTTCTCCTATCCCGTCCCCCCGGTCAGCGGCACCCAGTCGTTCAACCCGGGGCAGCAGAGCCCCGAGCGGACCCCGAGCACGGCCTCCTCGGAGTACGAGGGGCCCGGTCTGGAGCGGGTGAACCGGGTGCCCAGCGATCCGCCCGCCGCCGCGCCGAGCAACGAGGCCGCTTCCTCGTCCGAGCGCCGGCACGGCGGCCACGGGAACCGGCGGCACCAGGAACCGCCCGCCTGGCTGAAGTGGGCGGCCGGGGGAGGGCCGTCCGGGAAGAAGAAGGGCCGAAAGGGGTGACCGGGGCGGGGCGAGGGAGAGCCGCACCGCCCTCGCCCCGCTCACGCCTAGCGGCCGGTCGCCGCCCGCTTCACCGGAGGCTTCGCCGGTGCCTGCGCCACGGCAGCGGTGACGTTCGACCCTTCCGGGGACGGCGTCCGGGGCATGGACATGCTGGCCACCTGCTGGCGGAGCTGCTCCACGTTCACCTCCGTCGGCGGGCTCGGGGTGCGGCGCGGCGAGTTGCCCGCCGAGGTGGAGTAGTGCACCTCGTAGGGGATGTGGGAGGGCTTGTTCAACCCCTCCATGCCCAGCGCGGCCGCCTCCCGGACACCGAAGTTGCTGACCTGGACGAGGGTGACCTTCCGCTCCGCGGCGAGCCCCGTCACATCGCCCGGGTCGGCGGTGGCCTGGGTCCGCCAGCTGTTCTGGTTGTCCTTGCCCAGGCTCAGCTGCGGCAGCACCCGCACATCGCCGACCTGGTACGCCTGCATGGTGACGTCCTTCCAGGTCTCCCGGTCCACCTGGAGCATCGGCATGTCCTCCTGGCTCTGTCCGGGCGGTGTCACCGGCCTGCCGTAGACGAGGTGGATGCCGTCGGCGAGGGCGCTGACGGCCATGCGGCCGATGATGTCCCCACGGCTCGGATCCTGGGTGTTGTACTTGGCGCCCAGCAGGTTGTCGTCCGAGAGGTTGATGGTGTCGGGGCGGAACCGCGTGCTGTCGTCCTTGGGCCGGAAGCTGACGTTGCCCTTGGCCACCTCGCCCTGGGACATCTGCGCGAGATAGCCGATGTGCTGGTTCGCGGCGGCCCGGGCCACCTCCTGACCGCGTGTGCCCTGCCGGGTGTACATGGCGAAGACATCGAGGTGCGGCATCATCTGGGGCTCGATGCCCGCCTCGTCGTGCTGCCGCGTCATCGGCATGAAGCCCGCGTTCAGGACGTGCCGCATGTTGGCGTCCTCGCCGTGCGAGAGGTCGACGACCTTCAGCTCGGCGGTGGAGAAGTCGAACGGCGCCACGGCGTCCTGGGAGAAGGCGGGGTCCTGCTGCACGGCCTCCCACTCGCCGTCCGTCATGTGGTGATGGGACAGGTCGAGGCTCAGACCCGTCTCGGTGCCCCGCAGGGCGAACGTCGCCAGATCCTTGGCCGCGATGTAGCCCTGGTTGCCCATCTCCGCGCTGAAGATGTCGTCGAGCGTCTGCTTGGTGTACTTCGGTTCGAAGGCGGCGGCCAGCCTCCCGGTGTGATCACGGACGTGCAGTACGTCGACACCGTGCTGCGCCGCCTCGCTCCGGTACCCCTCCAGGAGCCGCTCGACGTGCTGGCGTCCCGCTTCTCCGGGCGGACGCCGGGGCATCACCACCAGTTCCTTGGCCGAGTTCGGGTACCGCTGGCTCAGCGCCCGCAGTCCCGCCTTCGCGTTGTCGCTCATCTCCTCGCCGAACCAGATGAACTGCACCTTCTCCGGCTCGGTGACCGGATCGCGGTCAGGCATGCGCGCTCCCTCCTGCCCGGCGGCCGAACGCCACCGGCTGACCGCACAACGGAGGGCGCGGCCCCGGGGGTTCAGCTCCGGGGCTGAACCCCGGGACACGTCACGGCCGTAGTACGGGCGACCCGACCCCGACCGAGATCCCGGAGTACCGCCATGACCCTCGCCCCGGAGCCCGCACCTCAGCAGCAGGAGGGGCCCGCGTTCATCCTGTACCTGGAGGGCTCCGAGTACGACGACGGACTGCACCGGCTGACCCTGTGGGTGCGTCACCTGCTGCTGCCCGTGTACGGCAGGGAGGTCGGCTCCACCGCGCCCTGGTGCCCCGCGTGGTGGAAGCACCCGGAGGCGGTGGCCCAGCTGTACGGCCTGTGGATGGCGTGGCAGGAGCTGACCGGGCCGGGTTCCGGCGGGACCGGGCCCGCGAGCTGGCACCGCGACCACCTCACCCACGTCATGGCGTCACTGCGGGACCCGGCGGGCCCGTTCGCGGGATGCAAGGCCGGAGCGCACCGCGCGAAGGAGGGGCCGGGGATGGACCCGTACCCGGGCTGAACCGTTGAGCCCCCGCGGCCCGTTGTCGCTCGCGTCAGCACCTCCGACTCGAAAGAGGGGCACCGTGCCGGAAGACAACGCGGCTTCCCCGGCCAGGAACCGGTTGACCAAGGAACGACCCGAAGTCGAGCTGGCGCGGCAACTGGTCAGGGCGGATCTGGCGCTGCGGGAACAGCGCAGGCCACGGCCCGCGGAGCCGGAGAGCCCCTGGGCACGGCTCGCGGACGAAGTTGCGCCGCCTCTGGGACCGCGTCACCGGCCGGGGGCAGGCGGCGCCGACGGGTGCGGACACCGCGTACGCACCGGGCCCGGCCGAGTCGGCGCTGCCGTCGCCGATGACCGGGCCGGCCGGGCGGGGGCTGCCGTCCGCCTCCGAGGCGGCGGCCCGTCAGGAGGTCGCCCGCCTGCAACAGCGGATCGACCGGCTGCCGCCGGAGGCGCGTACGGTCTTCGAGGACGCGGTGCTGCACCTGGTCAGAACCGACGGCACCCTGCGGGCCGCCTTCGAGCAGGCCCCCGACGGCATCCCCACCGTCGCCAAGTACGCCGTGGACGCCCATCTGCGGGAATCACTGCGGGAATCGCAGCGGGAGTCACAGCGCGAACAGCGCGAAGCACAGCACGAATCACCGCGCGAAACGCCCCCGGCCCCCGAGCGGCCCCAGCGGGATCCGGTCACGGCCGAGGAGGCCATGAACGCCGCCCGGGACACCATCATGGCCGCCGACGCCCGGCAGTTCGCGGCGCTCCGGGACCGCTGGGAACGCCCGGCGCGGTCCCGGGACCCGGTTCCGGGCGGGCCCGACGCCCGTTCCCTCGAGGTGGCCGAGGAGTTCGAACGGAACAGACGCGAGGCGAGCGCCACCCGTTCCTCGACCCCCCGCCGGGGCGGCGAGTTCGTCGACGGCCAGAACTTCCGGGCCGTCGCCGACCCGTCCCGGCCGCCGCCCGCGCCCGCCCTGCTCAACCAGGAAGGCCACGCACTCCTCCGCGATCAGGTCGCCACCTCCAGGCCCGCCACGTCCCGGGGGTCCGATACCGCCGCTTCCCCGTCCCGGCGGACCAGCCCCGCGCCAGGCCGGCCGGGCCAGGGCGCCGGTCAGCAGCGCCGGGCCCGCTGACGTGCAGCCCATGACCTCAGCCGCTGATGAACACCCCCGGCTCGACCACCCGCGGGAGAGACCGGCGCGCTCGGCGTCCCCGGGGTCAGCCGCCCCCCAGCCGGTCGAGTCGCTCGCGGACCTTCACCGCGTCCGGATGGTCGAACTCCGCGAAGATCTCCAGGGCCCGCTTCCAGCTGGCGCGCGCCGCCTCCACCTCGTCCGCGGCCACCTGCGCGTCACCGAGGTTGCCCAGGGTGTGGCCCTCCCCCCACCGGTTGCCGACCTTGCGGTGCGTCTCCAGCGCCTGGTGGTAGCAGTCGACGGCGTCGTCGAGTCGGTTCAGCCGGTGATGGACCGTGCCGAGGATGTCGAGCGCGACGCCGATGACCCAGTGGTTGTCGCTCGCGCGCAGCACGGTCAGGGCCTGCCCGAGGCAGTCGAGGGCCTCGTCGTACCGGCCGAGGCGCTGGTAGGCGTCGCCCAGGTTGACCAGGGCGATGCCCTCCCCCCACACACTGCCGAGGGCCCGGTCGAGGACCAGCCCCCGGCGGGTGTACTCGACGGCCCTGTCCAGTCGCCCCACCTGGAGGTAGACATCGCCCAGGTTCGCCACCACCGACGACCTCGCCGTGACGTCACCGTTCTCCCGGCACACGGCCATGGCCTCGTGCAGATGGCCGATGGCCTCCTCGAACCGGCCGGAGCTGCGCAGCGCGGCGGCCGTGTCGGCCAGCGCCTGGCCCTCACCCGCCCGGTCGCCGACGGCGCGGGCGGCCGACAGACCCGTCCGGGCGGTGTCGAGCCAGTCCTGCCGATGACTGCGCAGGTAGAAGAACCCCCACAGAACGGCCGGCAGCCGCCAGGCGATCCCCGGGTGGCCCGATTCGGCGGCCCGGCGCACCGCGCAGACCAGGTTGGCCCGCTCGGTCTCGCACCAGTTCAGGGCCTCGTCGTAGGTGGAGAACTCCAAGGGCGCGCACCCGGCGGGCGGCGCTTCGAGGGGGATCCGTTGGCGGCGCGGGGTCAGGTGCAGGTAGGCGGCGTCGGCGGTGTGCAGGTACCAGGCGAGCAGCCGCTCGATCGCCCGGTCCCGTTCCGCGGGGGTCTCCTCGGCGTGGACGCGTTCGGCGGCGTAGACGCGCAGCAGGTCGTGCAGGGTGTAGCGGCCGGGGAAGTGCTCGGTGAGCAGATGGGCGCGGGTCAGCTCGACGAGCAGACCGGCCGCCTCCCGCGGGGCGAGTCCCGCCAGACCGGCCGCGGCGGGCGCGGAGATGTCGGGTCCGAGGTGCAGGCCCAGCAGGCGGAACAGGCGCGCGGCCGGGGCGGACAGTGCTTTGTACGACCAGGAGAAGACGGCCCGTACGTCGGTGGTGATGTCGTCGCCCCCGGCGAAGGCGTCGAGACTGCCGTGGCTGTCGGCCAGCTCCTCGGCGACGGCGCTGAGCGGGAAGCCGGCGTGGGCGGCGGCGTGGGCGGCGACGATGGCCAGCGCCAGCGGCAGCCGGGCGCACTGTCTGATGATCTCCTCGGCCGCCTCCGGCTCCGCCGCGAGCCGCTCGTGGCCGAGCCGGCACGCGAGGAGATCGTGCGCCTCGGTCGGCGACAGCTGATCCAGGGTCAGCGGATGCGCCCCTTCGCCGACGACCAGGCCGGTGAGCTGGTTGCGGCTGGTGACGATGACCAGACAGCCCGGGGAGCCGGGCAGCAGCGGACGTACCTGCTCGGGATCGCGCGCGTTGTCGAGCAGGACCAGTACCCGGCGCTCGGCGAGCATGCTGCGGTACAGCGCCGCCTGCGCGTCGAGCCCGGCCGGAATCCGCATCGACGGAACGCCGAGCGCGTCGAGGAAGATCCGGATGGCCTCCTCCGGCGGCACGGTGTTGCCGGTCGGATCGAAGCCGCGCAGATTGATGTAGAGCTGGCCGTCGGGAAAGCGGTCGGCGATCTCGTGCGCCCAGTGGACGGCCAGCGTGGTCTTGCCGATGCCGCCCATGCCGCCGATCGCGCTGATCACGACCGTGGCGGGAGGACCGCCGTCGTCGGGCAGCAGGGCGCGGGTCCGCTCGAGTTCGGCCCGCCTTCCGACGAACGCGGGCAGATCCGCCGGCAGTTGCGCGGGACGGGCGAAGTGCGCCGCGGGCCGGGAGACGGGTTCCTCGGGCGGGTCCGGCCGCGCGGGCGGGACGACGGGGGTCAGGGACCCGTCGGCGGCGAGGATACGGTCGTGCAGCTCCTGGAGCGCGGCGCCGGGCTCGATGCCCAGCTCCTCCACCAGGGTGCTCCGCGTCCTGCGGTACGCCTCCAGCGCCTCCGCCTGCCGCCCGGAGCGGTACAGGGCCAGCATGAGCAGCCGGCACAGCTGCTCCCGCAGCGGGTGGGTGCCGGTCAGCGAGATCAGCTCGGCGATCACCTCGCCGTGCCGCCCGAGTTCGACGTCGGCGTCCAGCCGGGCCTCCAGCGCGGCCAGCCGCTCCTCGTCCAGCCGGGACCGCTCCGACTCGGCGGCCGGTCCCGGAACCCCGGACAGCGCCGTGCCCTGCCATCCGTCGAGCGCGGAGCGCAGCAGCTCGGCGGCTTCAGCCACCCGCCCGGCGGCCCGCCGCTCCTTCGCCGCGGTCACCCGCTGCTCGAACACGGCGAGATCCAGGGCGCCTTCGGGAACCCGGGCCAGATATCCGTCTCCCACCGAGACGACCACACGCTCCGACTCGGGCGCGCCCGGGCCGGGCTCCACCACCTTGCGCAGGCGCGACACATAGGTCCGCAGCACGGACACGGCGGCGGACGGCAGGTCCTCGCCCCATACGGCGTCCAGGAGTTCGGTGAGTGTGACGGGGCGCCCCCGGCGCAGCAGCAGCGCCACCAGCACCGCCCGCTGCTGCGGCGATCCGAGCTCCAGTTCCCGCTCTCCGCGCCACGCCCGTACCGGCCCTAACAAGGCAAAGCGTATGGAGTCCTCAACGCTTGTCATGTTCGGACTCTACTGACCGAGGCTGCGCCGGATTGAACCGTTCCCCCGCGCCGCCCGTTGCGGTACGAGGACCGACGTCAGGAGGGAACGGGCATGAGCCGAGGTGAAGAGCCGGACCGGCCGGACACGGGGGCCGACTCCGCCGTACCGGAAGAGGAACCGGTCGCCCCGCATTACGAGGTGGTCATCTCCGGTGAGGACTCCGCCGCCGTCGACGGCGAACCCGTGGTGGCGGCGGAGGGGGTGACGCTCGACGCCGCGATCCTCGACCTGCTCCACGAGTACGCCCGCGAGCGGGACACCGCCGTGACGGCGGACATCTCCGACCCGTCGGTGGGCTGTGTGGCCTCGGTCGAGGTGTCGCCCGACGGGTCGAGCAGGTTGCTGGAGGAGTTCCAGGAGACCTCGGACGCGGGGGAAGGCGTCACCGCAGCAGGCGATGCGGAACCACAGGCGGAACCCCACGCGGAACCCCACGCGGAACCGGGTGACGGCCTCGACGACGAGCCGCACGGCCTGCCCCACCCCGCGCCGGAGCCGCCCCCGCTCGCCGCCCGCCCGGCCCCGGAGCCCGCTCGGCCCCCCGCCCGGGAGCCCGCCCCGGCGTCGCGGATCGGCCGCAGGAACGCGCCGCGTCAGTCGGACGACGAGTTCGAGGGCCCCGGGCTGCTCCAACGGCCGCTGGTCATCGCACCGGTGGCGCTCGGCGTGGCCACCCTCGTCATCGTGCCGCTGGTGATGCTGGGCAGCGGCGGCTCGGGCGGCGGGGACGAGACCCGGAACGCCGGTGCCAAGGGCGCGACGAGCCCGAGCCGTTCGGCCGGGACCGTCACCGGGGTACCGGCGCCGACCGTCTCGGTGTCCCCGAGCAACTCGCCGTCCCCCAGCCCGTCGGCGACCAAGAAGGACAAGGCGAAGGACAAGGCGAAGGAGAAGGACAAGGCGAGCCCGACGCCGGGCGGAGAGGGCGCGGGCGAGGTCGTCGTCACGGTGACCGCCCGCCCGCCGCGGGCCACCGTGACCGCGCGGCCGCCGCGGGAGACGGCCGCCACGGCCGTGAACCGCCTGGCCAGGAGCGACCCGGGCGGACGGCACATCTGCTACCGCGTGTACCTCTCGGCCGGAGGCTGGCAGAAGCCCGTGTGCGACGGCACGATGGCCGGTACGACCGGACAGAACAAGCCGATCAAGGCCGTCAACATCGCCGTGACCGGCGCCGGGGGCTCGGCTGCCAACGCCTTCCGCCACGACCCGGCGTCGACCAACGGCGAGGGCAAGTGGGTGAAGCAGTGGACCGCCGTCGTGGCCGACGGCAGGAACAACTACATCGGCAGCACGAGCAGCGGCGCCCCGTACCTGACCGGCTTCGCCGTCAACATCGGCAGCGGCCGGATCTGCCCGACCGCCAAGGTCCGCGGCTACGACTGGGGCGGCCAGGACTGCGCCGACCAGCGCCCCGACTTCGCCTTCGGGGGCACCCTGGAGAACACGCGCTGGCTGGAAGCGGTCAAGTTCACGGTCTGAGCGCCGGGAGGCACGTTCGGCACGGGCGTCAGGGCCAGAGGAGTTCCCGGGTCCAGCCACCCTGCTCACGGCGGTAGTTCAGCCGTACGTGCTGACGCCGCTCGTCGCCCTGGAAGAACTCCACCTCCTCGGGGTGCAGGTGGTACAGGGTCCAGGTCGGTGCGGGCGCCCGCGGTTCCTGTCGCGCCCGCGCCCAGGACTCCGCCGAGACCCGGGCCAACTCCTCCAGGGAGTCCAGCACTTCGCTCTGGCGTCCGGTCAAGGCCGCGGCGAGGGCGCCCGTCGAGCGGGCGTGCAGATCCGCCTGGCTCTCCGTCGAGGGCGCCGCCGTGACGGGTCCCCGTACGCGCACCTGCCGCCCGAGGACCGGCCAGTAGAAGCCCAGCGCCGCGTACGGACGGGCGGTGAGCTGGCGTCCCTTCCGGCTGCCGACGTGCGTCGCGAAGGACCAGCCGTCGGCGTCGGCGCCGTGCAGCATCACGGTCCGTACGTCCGGCCTGCCCTCCTCGTCCGCCGTCGCCAGCGACATCGTGTGCGGCTCGGTCTGCCCGGCCGCCACCGCGTCCGCGAACCAGGTCGTGAACAGCGGCAACGGCTCGGCCGGCGCCGACTCCGGAGCGAAGGGACGCAGCTCGGTCACCTTCGCGTCCCACACCCGCAGTGACCTCAGCAGATCATGAAGTTCCATGCGCTGATTGTCAGACAGTCCCCAGGTCGGAGGAGACCCAACGCTCGGGCCGCATCCGTACGACCACCTGCTCGCCGTGGTTCTTCCACGCGAAGTCCACGTACGCGTCGACCTTCTCGGCCGGCAGATACCGTGCCGAGAGCTCCCGCAGCCGCTCGATCGTCGCGGGCTCGGTGTCGATCACCGGGCCCTCCACGGACACGTACCGGATCGTCGGCTCCACCCGGTCGATCATGAGCGAGAACCGGCCCGCCGCCCTGATCAGCTGGTTCTTCCGTGAGTCCAGCCCGGTCATGATCCATACGCTGCCGTCGTCCTCGACCTGGTACCAGATCGGCACGGTCAGGGGTGCGCGGTCCGCGCCCGCGTCCACCGCCAGCGCGGCGATGTGCGGCTCGGCGAGGAAGTCCTCGCGCTCTTTGCGGTTCAGGGCCATCGCGGTCTCCTACTCCACGGATACACGTGCCTCCCGTCCCCACAACGCGGACCGAGTGGGCGCGTGTTCCCGTCCTGCGGACGCGCCACCCGGTCGGCGTTCCTCCGCAGTTCCGCCGCTCGTCACCAGGCGTCCCTACCGTGCGGGCCATGAGAAGAACCTCGATCACGCTCAGTGCCGTCGCCCTGACGGCCGCCCTCACGGCGCCCTCCGCTCTCGCCGGTGAGCGGTCGCACGACTTCGGGCAGGCCACGCTCACCGGATGGGCCTCGCTCCCGGCGGAGACGTTCGTGCCGGGCAGCGAGCCGTCCGGCGCGGCGATAGGCGCGGGTCCGTTCAACGGCATCGCCGCTCCCTTCGCCGACCAGCCGGTGCAGGGCTTCTCCGGCATCGTGAACCGGCACGACGGCACCTACGACGTGCTGTCGGACAACGGCTACGGCGGCAAGGCCAACAGCGCCGACTTCCTGCTGCGGGTCCATCGCCTCAAGCCGGACACCCGCACCGGCGCGGTCAGGGTGCTCGGTGGGTTCGACCTGACCGACCCGGACCACAAGGTGCCGTTCACGCTCACCCGTGACGACCGCACGCTGACCGGCGCCGACTTCGACGTCGAGTCGATCGTGCGGGCCTACGACGGCACGTACTGGATCGGGGACGAGTTCGGCCCGTTCCTGCTGCACTTCTCGCGCACCGGCGAGCTGCTGGAGGCGCCGATCTCCCTGGAGGGCGTCAAGGCGCCCGAGAACCCGTACCTGAACGGCGGCACCCCGAGCCTCGGCGGCAGCAAGGGCTTCGAGGGGATGGCCCGCTCCGTGGACGGGCGGTACCTCTACCCGCTGCTGGAGGGCACGGTCGCCGGTGACACCGCCGGTGACCTGCGCTTCAACCAGTTCGACCTGAAGGCCAGGGCGTACACCGGCAAGCGCTGGACGTACCGCCTGGAGTCCCCGGCGAACGCGATCGGTGACGCCATCGCCATCGACAAGAACCGCTTCCTGGTCATCGAGCGGGACGGCGGTCAGGGCGAGACCGCCAAGTTCAAGCGGATCTACCTCGCCGACCTGCGCGACCGCGACCACGACGGTGTGATGGACAAGACCCTCGTCGCCGACCTGATGGACATCGCCAACCCGAGGAAGCTCGGCGGCTTCGGCGAGACCTTCACCTTCCCGTTCCAGACGATCGAGGACGTCGTCCTGCTCGACGACCGCACCCTCGCCGTACTGAACGACAACAACTTCCCCTTCTCCTCCGGCCGTACGGCGGGCAAGGCGGACGACAACGAGTTCATCACCATCCGGCTCGACCAGCGCCTGCGCGCCGACAAGCGCGCCTTCTTCTAGCAACCAGCCGGGGCTAGCGCCCCAGCACGACCGTCCCCGACGAGCAGAACCACCCGCCCGTCCCGGACGCCACCGCGAGGCGCGGCAACCCGCCGTCGCCTGAGCGCACCTGCCGCGCCTCGCACTCGCCCCGAAGCTGCCGTACGGCCTCGACCAGCAGGAACAGGCCCCGCATGCCCGGATGTTGGGCCGAGAGCCCACCCCCGTCCGTGTTGACCGGCAGTTCCCGGGCCTGCACGAAGGCCCCGCCCTCCCCCTTCTTGCAGAACCCCAGATCCTCCAGGGTCACCAGGGTCATGTAGGTGAACGCGTCGTAGATCTCGGCGAGGTCGATCTCCGCCGGGCGCACCCCCGCCCGCTCGAACGCCAGCCGCCCGCTCACCGCCGCCGGCGACACCGTGAAGTCCGCCCACTCGGACATCGTGGAGTGGGAGACGCACTCCCCGCTCCCCAGCACCCACACCGGCGCCGTGCGGCAGTCCCGGACGTACTCCTCGGCCGCAAGCAGCACCGCCGCCCCGCCGTCGGACCGGATGCAGCAGTGCAGTTTGGTGAACGGGTCCGCGATCATCGGCCCCGACAGGACGTCGTCGATCGTGATCGGGTCCCGGAACATCGCCTCCGGGTTCAGCGCCGCGTGCTGCCGCGCCTGCACCGCCACCTCGGCCAGCTGCTCGATCGTCGTTCCGAATTCGATCATGTGGCGGCGGGCCGCCATCGCGTACTTGGCGACGAGTGTGTGGCCGTACGGCACCTCGAACTGGAGGGGACCGCGGGCGCCGAAGGACAGGTTCCCGGTCCTGCGGCCCGCCCTGATGTCGGCGCGGGCCGTGGAGCCGTAGACGAGGAGGACCGCGTTCGCGTGTCCGGCGGCTATCGCGTCCGCCGCGTGGGCCGCCATGACCTCCCAGGTCGAGCCGCCCACCGAGGTCGAGTCGACCCAGGTGGGGCGCAGGCCCAGGTACTCGGCCACCTCGACCGGTGCGAGCACGCCGGTGCCGGCCGAGGCGAAGCCGTCGACCAGCGCCCGGTCCAGACCCGCGTCCGCCAGCGCCCGGCGGGCCGCCTGGGCGTGCAGGGCGTAGGGGGTCGCCTCGTCCACCCGGCCGCAGTCGGAGAGGGCCACCCCGACCACGGCGACTTTCCGGTTTCCGGCGGTCAGCACCATCAACGGCCTCTC
This sequence comes from Streptomyces sp. NPDC003635, assembly GCF_053587635.1. Taxonomy (NCBI): domain Bacteria; kingdom Bacillati; phylum Actinomycetota; class Actinomycetes; order Kitasatosporales; family Streptomycetaceae; genus Streptomyces; species Streptomyces sp. NPDC003635. The sequence goes on from NZ_JBSFOK010000002.1 coordinate 292,862, forward strand.
CCTCTGGGCATCTCGTTCCGGCCCTCCTAATATGACGGACCGTCAGATCCGGAGGGAAGGGGCAGCCATGGATGCCGGATTCACCGCCGAGCAGGTCGAGATCCGCCGTACTCTCCGCGAACTGCTGCACAAGCGGTGCGGCCCGGAGGAACTGCGGCGCGCCGTCGACACCCCCGCCGGCCACGACCCCGCCCTGTGGACCGCCCTCGCCGAACACCTCGGCCTGCCGGGCCTCGCCCTCCCCTCGCGGTACGGCGGTGTCGGCTGCTCGGCGACCGAGGTGGCCCTGGCGGCGGAGGAACTGGGACGCGTCCTCGCCCCTTCGCCCTTCCTCGCCACCGCCGTCCTCGCGACTCCCCTGGTCCTCGCCCTCGGCACCGACGCCCAGCGCGCCGAGCTGCTGCCGCGCATGGCCGACGGTTCGCTGACGGCGGCCCTGGCGGCTCCCCCGGCCTCCCTGGGGCTCACCGGTGACAATCGGGGGGACTGGGCCGGAGGGGGGCGCGCGGGGGGCGTCCAGGCCCGGCGGGCGGGGGACGCCTGGCGGCTGTACGGCGAGATCGAGCACGTGCTCGACGGCCACCGCGCCGGGCTCCTGCTCGTCGCCGCCCACTCCGGCGGCTTCGCCCGCTCACGGACGGACCTGTTCCTGGTCCGGGGGGACGCGGCGGGGCTGGAGCGGGTCCGGCAGACCGCCCTCGACTCCACCCGTCCGCTCGCCCGGCTCCAACTCCGGGACGTGACGGCGCGGTTGCTGGGGGAGGAGGGCGCGGACGTGCTCGCTGCCCTGGCTCGCCTCGGGGACACCGTGGCCGCCGTGCTCGCCTGCGAGGCGGTCGGTGCCGCCGACCGGGTGCTGGAGCGAACCGTCGAGTACGTGAAGCAGCGGGAACAGTTCGGGCGCCCGGTCGGGTCCTTCCAGGCGGTGAAGCACCGGCTCGCGGATGTGTACGTGGGAGTGCAGGCAGCACGCTCGGCGGCCTACTACGCGGCATGGGCCACGGCCCGGCAGGGGCCCGCCGACGGTCCCGCCCGTACCGGGGCCACCGCCCACCCGGGACCCGTCGAGGATGTCGCCCGCCCTGAGGCCCTCGTCCACCCGGGACCCCTCGCCGACCCCACCCGCCGCGGGGCCCTCGTCCCCCCGGAACCCACCGCCGACCCCACCCGCCCCGGGGCCCCCGCCCACCCGGAACGCGTCGGCGGGCTCGCCCTCGCCCAGGCCCTGCAGGCCCTGCGGACCGCCGCCGGGGAGGCGATCCAGCTGCACGGGGGGATCGGTTTCACCTGGGAGCACGACGTTCACCTGTACTTCAAGCGGGCCGCGGGCGACGAGCTGCTGTTCGGGCCCGTGCACCGGCTGCGGGCGCGCGCGGCGGACGCGGCGCGGCTCTTCGAGGCGGCGGAGGTGACGGTGTGATCGGCGTCCGGATGGTCCAGAAGGTGTCCTCGACGCGCGGCTTCGCCAAGGTCGCCCCGCATGTGATCCCCGCGCTCGACCGTGCCGTGCACCGGATCACCCGGGGCCGGGTGCTGCTCAGCGCCCGGATGCTGCCCGGGGTGGTCCTGACCTCCACCGGCGCCCGCAGCGGACTGTCCCGCCGCACCCCGCTCGCCTGTATGCCGGAGCCGGAGGGGGACAGCTGGATCCTCATCGGCTCCAACTTCGGCCGCACCGGTCATCCCGCCTGGACCGCCAACCTCCTCGCCCATCCCGCGGCCGAGATCAACTGGAAGGGCGCCGACATCGCCGTGACCGCGCGGCTGCTGACGGGCGAGGAGCGGGCAGCGGTGTGGACCAGGGCGCTGGCCTTCTGGCCGCCGTACGCGACCTATCAGGCGCGGGTGGAGCGGGAGATCCGGCTCTTCAGGCTCGTACGACGGTGAGGGAGGGCCGCCCTGCGACGGCGGTCACAGGGTGTGCTGGACCAGCAGGAACGCCCCGATGCCCAGCATCGCCGCGCCGGAGGTCCGGGTGACCGCCCTGGCCGCCGCCGGGCGGGCCGCGAGGATCGCGCGGGCGCCGAGGCCGACCGTCAGGTAGACGGCGGCGCAGCACGCCATGTGGAGCACGCCGAGGAGGGCCGTCTGCGCGGGCACCGGCAGGTGCGATCCGTCCGTCGCGAGGAACTGCGGCAGCACCGAGAGATAGAGCAGCAGGCCCTTCGGGTTCAGGCCGCTGATCATCGCCCCGCGCAGGAAGACCCGTTCGCCGTCCGCGCCGGAGGCCTCCCCTGGCGTCCCCGGGTGGCGCAGCACGCTCCAGCCCAGCCACACCAGATACCCGGCACCGGCGACCGTCAGCGCCGTGAGCAGGGCGGGCTTGCTCGCGACCAGCACCGCGAGGCCCGCCGCCGCGAGGGCCGTGTGCAGGGCGTAACCGCTCACCAGACCGCCCACCGCCCGCGCGACCGAGCCGCCGCGCAGTCCCGCCGAGATCGCGTACGCCCAGTCGGCGCCCGGCACACAGACCAGCAGCAGGTCCAGGGCGAGGAAGGAGAGGAGGGTTGCGGAGTCCATGGTGGGGACATTAGGCGGGAATGGCCCGAAAGTGTTGTCGAAGTTTGCGCGGCCTCTCGCAGCGTGAGGGAAGATCTACCCCATGGACGACGTAGACCGGAAAATTCTTGCCGAGCTTCAGCAGGATGGGCGGCTGACCGTGACCGAGCTGGCCGGGCGGGTGCGGCTGAGTGTCTCGCCCTGTCACCGGCGACTGCGGGAGCTGGAGCGGTCGGGGGCGATCAGCGGCTACCGGGCCGTGGTGGAGCCGGCCGCCGTCGGGCTGACCTTCGAGGCGCTGGTCTTCGTCTCGATGCGGCAGGAGGACCGGGACACCGTCGCCGAGTTCGAGCGGGCCATCGGCGAGATCGAGCACGTCCTGGACGCCCAGCGGCTGTTCGGGGAGCCGGACTACCTGCTCCGGGTCGCGACGGCCGACCTCGCCGCCTTCCAGCGCCTCTACGACGACCGCCTGGCCACGCTGCCCGGGGTGCAGCGGCTGACCTCGACACTGGTGATGAAGCACGTCGTACGGGACCGGCCCCTGCCCGCATAGCACGGCAGGCGGCGGTTCACCCGGGTCGACCGGGATGAACAGCCGCCTGCCAGACAGGACTTGGGGGCCTGGAAAGAGGTGTGGGCGTCTACTTGGTCGGCTTTTTGCCCGTGACGCCCAGGTGCACCAACAGCGCCAGGTTCGGCTTGAGTTCGGCCTGCTTCACACCCCAGGTCTGGAAGCCCTTCTGGTGCGAGGCCACCGCCGCGAGCATCGCGACGATCGAACCCGCCACCGCGGCCGGGTTGACGTCCTTGTCGACCTTGCCCTTGGCCTGCAACTCCGCGACCGCGTCCGCGAGGGAGTTGTTCACCGAGTTGAGGATCTTCATCCGGATCTTGTAGAACCGCTTGTCGCCCTCCGCGGCCCCGAGATCCACCACACGCAGAATCGCGTCGTTCTTCCGCCAGAACTCCAGGAATCCGTCGACGAGTTCCTGCGCGGTCTGCCAGCCCGACTTGCCGACCCAGGAGCGGCCCTCCAGCAGCGCGGTCAACTGTCCGCCCTCGGTGGCCATTTGCTCGGCGATCTCCAGGACGGCGCCCTCGACGTCCGGGAAGTACTGGTAGAAGGTGGCGGGCGAAGTGCCCGCCTTCCGGGCGACATCGATGACTTTGACGTCCCGGTAGGGGGAGGAGCTGAGCATCTCGCTGAGGCAGTCGAGCAGCTTCTGCCGGGTCGCCTGCCCACGCCGGCCGGCCACGCGGCCGTCGACGGTACGCACTTGTCCTGTCATGCCGTCAGCTTACCGAGGGGTGATCGGAGCGCGATTCGGCCGACTGCAAATGGGGTGCACGGGTGCCACGAGGCTGGTGTGCCTGGTCTGCGGCGTGCGTGAGCGCCCGTTACTTTGGCGGCATGGCCGAAAACAGGGCATCCGGGGATGCATCCGGGTTTGTCGAGGGCGTCCCCTGCTGGGTCGACGCCCAGCTTCCCGACGTCGAGGCGGGCAAGCGGTTCTACGGGGAGCTCTTCGGGTGGAGCTTCGAGGACGCCTACGCCCTCAAGGACGGCGAGCGCGTCGCGGCGCTGATCCACAAGACCGACGGGCGGATGCCGACCGTCTGGACGGTGTACTTCGCCACCCCGGACGCCGAGGCGCTGGTCCGGCGGATCCGGGAGGCGGGCGGCCAGGTCGTCACCGCGCCGGTCGAGGTCGGCGCGGGGGAGGGGCTCACCGCCCTGGTCACCGACGCCGAGGGCGCGGTCTTCGGGCTCTGGCAAGCGGGCGAGCACACCGGCTTCGGCCGCCGCCACGAGGAGGGCACCTTCGTCTGGGCCGAGCTGTACGCCCGGGACACCGAGAACGCCAACGCCTTCTACGGCGGCCTCTTCCACGACGCCCTGTTCGGCCCGGACGCCGAGCCCGACTTCGGCCGCGCGCCCGTCTCCGACGTCTTCCCGCCCGAGATGCCCCCGCACTTCCTGGTCCACTTCCGGGTCGCGGACTGCCAGGAGGCCGTGGAGGCGGTGCAGCGGCTCGGGGGACGGGTGCAGGCTCCACCCTTTGAGACATCGTACGGAACGGTGGCGGTCGTCACCGACAATCAAGGAGCCTCGTTCGCGCTGCTGGAGCGGTCGAACTGAGGCTTTTGTCCGGAGACACCCCGATTCGACCCCGGGTTCGCAACCGCGCCCGCGGACAGGAAGAATCGGGGTGCGTGCCGCCATGGCGGTGCGGTGGTGAGACGCTGCACGGGGTCGCGTACATACGTGGGTGACGCGGCCCGTACGGGGAGGTGGCAGGCAAGTGGTGGATCAGCTGACACAGCACGATCCGCGGCGGATCGGGCCGTTCGAGGTGCTGGGACGGCTGGGGGCCGGCGGCATGGGGCTGGTCTATCTCGCGCGCTCGGCGTCGGGGCGGCGCGTGGCGATCAAGACGGTCCGTACGGAACTCGCCGAGGACCAGCTCTTCCGCGTCCGGTTCACGCGCGAGGTGGAGGCGGCCCGGGCCGTCTCGGGCTTCTACACGGCGGCCGTGGTCGACGCCGATCCGCGTGCCGCCGTGCCCTGGCTGGCCACCGCGTACGTGCCCGCGCCCTCCCTCGAAGAGATAGTGAACGAGTGCGGGCCGCTCCCGGCCCAGGCGGTGCGCTGGCTCGCGGCGGGCGTGGCCGAGGCGCTGCAGTCGATCCACGGCGCGGGGCTCGTCCACCGCGACCTGAAGCCGTCGAACGTGCTCGTGGTCGAGGACGGCCCCCGCGTCATCGACTTCGGCATCGCCTCCGGCGTGTCGAACACGCGCTTGACGATGACCAACGTCGCCGTCGGCACCCCCGCCTACATGTCCCCCGAGCAGGCCAAGGACTCCCGCAGCGTCACCGGCGCCAGCGATGTCTTCTCGCTGGGCTCGATGCTGGTGTTCGCGGCGACCGGCCACCCGCCCTTCCACGGCGCCAACCCGGTCGAGACCGTCTTCATGCTGCTCCGGGAGGGCCCGGACCTCGAAGGCCTCCCGGACGAGCTGCGCCCGCTCATCGAGTCCTGCATGCAGATGGAGGCGACCGGCCGCCCCAACCCGGCCGATCTCCAGGCCCAGCTGGCCCCGCACCTGTTCGGCTCGGGCTCGGACGACAGCGGTACGGCGTCGGCCTGGCTGCCCGAGCGTGCGGTGGGCCTGATCGAGGCGCGGCGCAACGGCCGCCCGCCCGCCAAGTCCGCACCGCCCTCCGGCCGGAGCGCCGGGCGGAACATCCCGCCCCCGCCCTCCCACAGCCCGCCGGTCCCGGTCGGCGCCCCCGACACCGGCCCGGTGCGCCTGGCGGGCGCCCAGGTGCCGATCGGCCCCGGTCCGCGCGTCGCCGACGCCCGCGCCGCCGCCGTGAAGGCGCCGCCGCCGGAGGCGGGCCTGGTCGCCTCCTGGTCCAAGCCGCGCCCCGGGGTCAACGGCACGGACTCCGCCGTGGGCCCCGCCGTACCCCCGGCCCCGGCCGCGCCCCCGGAGGCGGCGAGCGGCTGGCGTCCCTGGCGGTTCCGGATGTCCAACGACGTGTGGGGCACCCCGGCGGTCTCCGGTGACCTGGTCTACGTCACCTCCTTCGAGGTGCACGCGCTGGACGTCGGCACGGGCCGGCGCCGCTTCAAGACCAGGGACGTCGCCTGGTCCATGGCGGTCGCCGACGGCCGGATCCACGCCTCCGACGGCCCGACGCTGTTCGCCCTGGACTGTCGGGAGGGCGGTGACCTGTGGCGGCTGCCGACGGACGCCTGGGTCTACTCCCTCAAGGCCGAGCGCGGCACGGTCGTCACCGGCACCCGGGGCGGCGGGGTCCAGGCCTGGGAGGCGTCGACGGGACAGAAGCTGTGGGAGCTCACCGGCGCCCAGACCGACTTCGAGTCCCCGGAGGCGGGCCCGGCGCTCTGCGAGGGCACGGTGTACGTCTGGCAGGACGCCCGGCTCAGGGCCCTGGACGCCCGTACCGGCGACGAGCGCTGGTCGTACCCGATCGGCGACGCCGCCTCCTGCGGCGGTGTGCCCGTGCGGATCTCGCAGGCGCAGGACGGCTATGTCTATGTCTCGGCCGGCACCCGGGTGCTGGCGCTGGACGTCGCCTCGGGTCAGGTCCGCTGGCACTTCGAGGCCCCGGCGGTGTTCCTCTGCCCGCCCGCCTTCGTGCCGGGCCCCGCGGTGACCGGCGGCGGTGTCTACCTCGCCGACTACCTCGGCACGGTCTACGCCCTGGACGCCACCGACGGCCGCGACCGCTGGCGGATCGCGACGGAGTCCCGGTCCTCGATCGAGCCGGTCCTGGTGGCCGCCGGGCACGTCCACGTCGGCAGCGGCAAGGGGCTGTACACGCTGGACGCGGTCACCGGCACCCCGAAGTGGCGCTTCCAGTCGGGCGGCGACATCGTGGGCGCCCCGGCGGTGGCGGAAGGCCGTATCCACTTCGGGTCCACGGACCACCTGCTCTACACCCTGAAGGCCGACGACGGCCGGCTCCGGTGGAAGCTGGCGACCGGCGGCGAGATCACCGGTTCGCCGGTGGTGGAGGACGGCGTCGTGTACGCGTGCAGCAAGGACCGGTGCGTGTACGCGCTGGACGCGGAGAAGGGGACGGGCACGGCGCGGACCGCCTGACGTCCCCCGGGTCGGGGGACGGCCGTCGTACCGGTGCACGGAAGGGGCCAGACGGCGGCCGTCGCTGCCGGGAGCGGGGGGTACGCCGCTCTCACCCCAGACGCTACGCCGGGGACGCCCCGGTCGCCATGCGGTGACATGGTCGTGACAGGTGATCGCTAGGGTTCCGCTCATGGATCTTCGGGGGCGCAAGCTCAAGTTCGCAGCGATCACAGCGCTGGTGGTCCTCTCCCTGACGGGTTTCTCGTCGGGGCGGGGACATGGCGGCGGCAGCGGGGACGGTGACAGCGGGGGCGGGTGCAGCAGTTCGAGCCAGGACCACGACAGCTCGTCGTCGCGGTACGACGACGATGACGACGCGAGTTCGGGCGGTTCCAGCTCCGGCTCGGGCGGTGCGAGCGCCGAGCAGCCGCAGGACGCCATGGTGCGGCTGGTGAGCTGCGCGACCGAGCAGGAGCCGTACGCCACGCTCGAGGTCGCCAACCCGAACACCTCCGGCGCCACCTTCACGATCACGGTCGACTTCCTCGACGCGTCGAAGAACATCGTGGAGACCCGCACGGTGGACGAGTTCGTCGCCGGCAGCGAGACGGCGACCGTTCAGGTGGAGCTGTCGAACGGCGGGCTCGCGGCGAAGGTGGCCGAGTGCGCGTCGGAGTCGTTCGCGACCGCTCAGTGAGCGGCTACCGGACGCGGTAGGTCCGCTGCCGCCGGGAGAACAGCTCCGACTGCTCTCCCGGTGGCAGGTTCCCCAGGGCGATGAGGTGGGGCGCCTGGGCGAAGGCCGCGGCCCGGGCGGCCTCCTGGGCGGCCCAGAGCGCGCGGACGGTGCCCTGCACGGCGTCCGCCGGATACCCGGCGATGACGGACGCGCACCGCACGGCCGCCGCCAGGTCGCCGCCCTCCTCGGTGAGTTCGGAGACCAGTCCCACCTCATGGGCCCGGCGGGCGGAGATCCGCTCGGCGGTGCCCATGAGCATCATCCGGGCGACCTCGCCGGAGGGCATGCGCTGGGCCATGAGCATCGACTCGTAGGCGCTGACCATGCCGTAGGTGGTGTGGGGGTCGAAGAAGACGGCCGTGGGATCGGCCACCACGAAGTCGCACTCGCCGAGCAGATAGAAGGCCCCGCCGCAGGCCATCCCGCGCACGGCGGCGACGACCGGTTTCCACAGGTCGTTGGACCTGGGCCCGGCCCTCAGCAGCGGATCGTCCTGCATGTACGGCGAGTGGGGCTGCGGCACCTCGGCGTCCCGGTCGATCCCGGTGCAGAAGGCCCGCTCCCCGGCCCCGGTGAGCACGAGGGCCCGCACGGAGTCGTCGAACCGGAACGCCCGCCAGGCCTCGCTCAGTTCGGCCGCCGTGGCGAGGTCGAGGGCGTTGAGCCGGTCGGGCCGGTTCAGGGTGACGACGGCGACCCCGCTGTCCTTGTCGGCACTGATCAGCAGACCGCTCACGGCCGCTCCAGAACCCACTGCGGCAGCCCGTCGGGACCGAAGACGACCTGGACCCGGGCCCCGATGCGCAACCGGTCGGCGGGCACCTCGTCCAGGGCGCCCCCGGCCCGTGCGACGAGGTTGCCGACCAGCCGTATCCGGGGCGCGTCGAGGAGTTCCACGACGACGACGTTGTACGGCGCCTGCGCCGCGTAGTCCGGCAGCAGGGGCGGGTGCGGGACGACGTAGGACCAGATCCGTCCGTGCCCGCCGACCTTCTGCCAGGTCGTGGCGAAGGACTGGCAGTGCGGACAGCACGGGCGGGGCGGGAAGCGCGGCTCGCCGCAGTCGGCGCAGGCCTGGACACGGAGCTCGCCCGCGGCCGCGTACCGCCAGAAGGGGGCGCCGTCGGGGTCGGTGACCGGCGTGAGCATGGTTAGCTCCTCAGCAGCAGAGCGGACGTCGGGACACCCTCGCCGGCGGTGACGAGGCAGGTGGCGGCGCCCGGGACCTGGGCGGTACTGGTCCCGCGGAGCTGCTTGACGCCCTCGTTGACGAGGTTGAAGCCGTGCACGTAGGCCTCGGAGAGCCCGCCGCCCCCGGTGTTCAGCGGCAGCCGCCCGCCGATCTCCAGCGCGCCCTGCTCGGTGAAGGCCCCGCCCTCCCCGCGCCCGCAGAAGCCGTAACCCTCCAGCGAGAGCGGCACCAGCGCGGTGAAGGCGTCGTAGATCTGGGCGACGTCGATGTCCTGCGGGGTCAGGTCGGCGTGCTTCCACAGGTGCCGGGCGGCGGTCCAGGCGGGACCGGTGAGCGGGTCGTCGTTCCAGTAGTTGACCATGCCGTGATGCTGGGCGGGCAGGCCCTGGGCGGCGGAGTGGACGTAGACGGGCCGCTGGGCGCAGTCCCGGGCGCGCTCCGCGCTGACGACGACACAGGCCAACGCGCCGTCGGTCTCCAGGCAGTTGTCGAACAGGCAGAGCGGTTCGCTGATCCAGCGGGAGGTCATGTACATCTCGCGGGTCAGGGGGCGCTCGTACATGATCGCGGCGGGGTTCTGGTTGGCCCGGTTCCGGCAGGCGAGCGCGACATTGAACAGGTGGTCCCGGGTGGTGCCGTACTCGTGCATGTGACGGCGGGCGAGCATGGCGATCTCGTCGACCGGCCTGAGGAGACCGAAGGGCCGGGTCCACTGGGCGGGCGTGGGGAGCTGGACGGTCGTGTTGGTCCACGGCCGGGGTCCCGAGCCACGCTTGCGGGACCGCCAGGCGACGCCGACGGTGGCCTGCCCCGCGGCGATGGCGGCGGCCAGGTGGGCGACGGTGGCGCAGGAACCGCCGCCGCCGTAGCCGACTTTGGAGAAGAAGGTGAGGTCACCGAGCCCGACCGCCTTCGCCAGCTCGACCTCGTCCGTCTCCTCCATGGTGTAGGAGGCGAGCGCGTCCACCTCGCCCGGCGCGATGCCGGCGTCGTCGAGGGCGGCCAGCACGGCACGGCAGGCGAGGGTGCGTTCGTCCTCGGGGAGGCGCTTGGCGAAGGGGGTCTGTCCGATCCCGACGATGGCGGTGGCGTCCTTGATCCCGACCATGGCTGAGCCCCTCCCGGTCCGCTTCCCGGCGGCTGACAGGGCGTCAGGTTACAGCTAATCTGACGGGCAGTCAGCTAGTGAGTGGGGGCTGTTGTGCGCGGTGACGTGGAGTGGGGCGGCATTCCGGGCCTGGTGCGGTACGCGGCCGAGCGGTACGCGGACACCGAGGCGGTGGTGGAGGGCCGGACCCGGATCTCGTACGCCGAACTGGGCGCCCGTGTCGAGCGGTCGACGGCGGCGTGCATGGCGAACGGGGTCCGGCCGGGCGACCGGGTGGCCATCTGGGCGCCGAACTCGCTGGACTGGATCGTCGCGGCGCTCGGGGCGGTGTCGGCCGGGGCGGTGCTGGTCCCGTTGAACACCCGGTTCAAGGGCGTCGAGGCTGCGGACGTGCTGCGCCGGAGCGGGGCGCGGCTGCTGTTCGTGACGGGGACGTTCCTGGGCACGTCGTACGTGGCGTCCCTGCGCAGGGCGCTCGGCGGCGGCCTTCCCTCGCTGGACGTGGTCGTGCTCTCGGACGACGCCCCGCCCGACTTCCGTACCTGGAAGGACTTCCTGGCGGCAGGGGAGGGCGTGGGGCCCGCGGAGGTACGGCGGCGCTGGGACGGCGTCGAGGGGTCGTGGCCGTCGGACATCGTGTACACGTCCGGGACGACGGGCCGCCCGAAGGGCGCCGTGATCACCCACGCGCAGAGCCTGCGGGCGTACGAAGTCTGGTGCGACCTCGCCGGATTGAGGCGGGGCGACCGCTACCTGATCGTGAACCCCTTCTTCCACACCTTCGGTTACAAGGCGGGCGTCCTGGCCTGTCTGATGCGCGGGGCGACGATGATCCCGCAGCCGGTGTTCAACGTGGACACGGTGCTGGCGAACGTGGCGGCTGAGCGGGTGTCGGTGCTGCCGGGCCCGCCGACGCTGCTGCAGTCACTGCTGGACCACCCGGCGAGGGACTCCTTCACCCTCTCTTCTCTGCGGCTGGTGGTGACGGGCGCCGCGGTGGTGCCCCTGCGACTGGTCTCGCGCCTGCGGTCGGAGCTGGGGGTGTCGACGGTCCTGACCGCGTACGGCCTCTCGGAGGCGAGCGGTGTGGTGACGATGTGCCGCCGGGGGGACGACCTCTCGCTGATCGCGTCGACGTCGGGGCGGGCGATCCCCGGGGTGGAGGTGCGCGTGGACGCCCCCGACGCCGGAGAACCGGGGGAGGTCCTGGTCCGGGGCTTCAACGTCATGCGCGGCTACTACGAGGACGAGCGGGCGACGGCACAGGCGCTGACGGAGGACGGCTGGTTGCGGACCGGCGACGTGGGGGTGCTGGACGATCAGGGCAACCTGCGCATCACGGACCGGCTGAAGGACATGTTCATCGTCGGCGGCTTCAACGCGTACCCGGCGGAGATCGAGCAACTGCTGGCCCTGCACCCGGACGTGGCGGACGTGGCGGTGATCGGCGTGCCGGACGCGCGGCTCGGCGAGGTGGGCAGGGCGTACGTGGTGCGTCGGCCGGGGTCGGTGCTGACGGCGGACGACCTGATGGCCTGGTCCCGCCGGGAGATGGCCAACTACAAGGTGCCGCGGTCGGTGGAGTTCGTGGCGGAGTTGCCGCGGAACGCGAGCGGCAAGGTGGTGAAGGGCGAGCTGAGGCGGGGCGCCGGCGGCTGAGCCCGGCGCCCCCTCGTGCTCTCTGGTCAGCCGAAGGCGCGTACGGCCTGGTAGTAGGTCCAGGCGGTGCTGGTGCAGGCGGTCTTGGTGGCGCCGCCGTAGTTGTTGCAGACGCGCTTGAGGTCCTCGTGGAAGGCGCTGTCGAGGCGGTCCTTGTTGGCGCTGAACGTGCCCGCGGCCTTGTAGTTGCGGTAGCCGAAGTCGTGTCGGGCGCAGGAGAGGCTGAAGGGGAAGCCGAAGGGGTTGTCCGGCGAGGAGGAGCAGTAGTCGGTGGACCAGTCGAACCCGTAGGCGGACCAGGCGGACTGGTTGTTCCGGGCGGAGGCCCAGGCGTTGTAGCTGGTCGCGCTGGTCTGCGTCCAGCTGGAGAGGACCTGGGGCTTGTCGGCGGGGGCGGCGTCGGCGGCGGTGGCCGTGGCGACGACGGTGACGAGGGTGATGGCCGAGGTTGCAAGTGCGGTACCGAGTCTGCGGTGCATCCCACACCTCCATGAGGCTGCGGCCCGTCCGTCGGGCGGCAGGTTCATGTCATGAGGATGGATCAGTGAGTGCCGTGCTGACAGTGTCCGGCGCCAAATAGCCCATGAAACATGGGCGGTGATGAATGATCAGCCAGTGAACGCTCGACGCGTGCGTTCCTGACTCTTGACCTTGACCTTGACCGTGACCGTGATTTTGACCTGTGACCGAACTGAGGAGTGCGGACCGTGTCCTACACCGCGGCGTTGCCGGAACTCACCGCGCAGGCGGAGCGCCTGATCGAACTCGGGGTGCATGAGCTGGCGGGGATACCGGCGGAGGACGTGCGTGCCTTCGCGGAGAAGGCGGAAGGCGGGGAAGGGGCGCTGCTGGCGGTGCATCCGGATCGGGTGCCGGCGTCGGCGTTGGCGCCGCTGCTGCGGCACGAGGGGAAGCCGGGGTTCGTGGTGGTGGACATGCCGGACGTGGACGAATTCGCGCCGTGGGAGGTGGAGTTGCCGTCGCCCGCGGGACTGTACGTCGTGACGGGCGTGGACAGGGGTGACGACAAGTCCAACTGGAGCCCGGAGGAGGCGCTGCCCGCGCTGACGAAGGAGGGCCGTACGCCGCTGCTGCTGACGGAGGGCATCCACTGGCTGCTCCAGGAACCCGCGGCCCTGGAGCGCAACCACTGCTTCATGACCATCGCCTCCCGTCTCCGCAAGCCGAACGGCGGCCTGGACGCGCGGACCCCGGCGATCTGGATCAGCAACGGCACGGGCAGGGACGGCCGGGAACGCCGGGACGCCCCGAAGGTGGGCTGGTGCTGGTGGGGCAACCGGCACACGTGGCTGGGATTCGGCTCGGGGACGGGGCGCAGGGCGTAGCCGGGCCGGGGGTCATACGGCGCCGGGTTCCGCCAGGCTCCGCAGCTCCTGCCTGAGGGCTTCCCGCAGGGGGTCGTGCCGGCTCCCGAGCGCATACCGCGGGTCGCTCCACCGGTCGCGGGGGTACAGCCACACGGGCCTGCCGACGAGCTCGGGCGGCTCCCAGTCGTAGCGGGGCCACACGTGCGCGTGGAGGTAGGGGTCGGTGTTCCCGAGGATCTCCAGATTGACTCGCCGGAAGCCGGGGTCCAGCCGCCCGCAGACCCGTTCGACGGCCTCGCCCAGCAGATCCATGTCACCGAGGAAGGCGAGCCGCTCGGGCCTGGGGAGCTCGGACAGTCGCCGCACGGAGGGCCGACCGACGAGAAGAACGCAGTACCCGGGCAGGAACTGCACGTCCCCGATCACGGCGAACCCCCCACTCCCGAGCCTCCTCAGCACGGTCGGATTCCGCCCCCGAAGAGCACTGCCGACCCGATCCGCCTGCCACGGCTCGCTCATGCGCCCAGCCTACGCAGGCGACGTGGCCGCGGCTGGGGTGGTATCACGTGGTAGCGCCAGCTGGTATCAGGTGGTACCTTCGGCTATGGCCAAGACGCAGATCAACATCCGCATGGACGACGAGACGGCAGAAATGGCGCGCCAGGCCGCCGAAACCCGGCGTATACCGGTCAACGAGTACGTCGAGCAGCTGATTCGCAACGACAACGAGCAGGTGCGTGCCGTCTTCATGGCCACCGCGCAGCAGACGCTCGACGAGTTCGCCGATCTCTTCGATGAGATCGAGGGGGAGCAGGGGGAGTCCCGTACGTGAGTCTCCATGTCGACCTTGCGTGGATCCTGGACGTCGCGCACATGGCGGGCCAGGGGGACCCGGCCGTGGACGACTACGGTGTGCCACTCGCGGCAGTCGAACGACACCGGGCTGTGATCGTCGGTCAGGATGTATATCAGGGGCCGTACGCCAAGGCTGCGGCCCTCGCGCATTCCCTCGGCCGTATGCGCTGGCTGGAGCGGTCCAACCTCCGGGTGGCCATCGTGGTCGCCCACGCGTATCTCGTCGCCGCGGGCGTTCCGGCCAAGCTCGATCAGGGGCGGGTCACGGCGCTGGCTGCCGAGCTGAAGAAGGAGAGCTGTACGGCTCGGAGCGTGGCTGACGTTCTCAAGACCTGGGCGGTCTGAATTCCCAACGCCATCAGGGAAGAAGTGGGTTCCTCCAGACCGAGATGGTCTTGCTTCCGCCCCCGGACGCGCGTCGGCCGCGGCGGCTCCCCTCCGCGCCGCCGCGGCCGATCCCCCTTGTATGAGGCTTACTTGTTGCCGTCCAGGTCCAGGGCGGGCGGGGCCGGCATGGAGTTGTTGAGCGTCTTGATGGTCTCGGCCTTGGCCGGCTCGCTCGGCATGGAGTTGTTCAGCGTGGTGATCGTCTCGGCCGCGACGGTCTCGCTGGGCGTGGCCTCGTTCTCCTGAGAGACGGTCTCGTCCTTCTTCTGCTCGCTCATGGGCTCGTGTTCCTCTTTTCGGTGATGAGTGAGGAACGCCCGTCCGGTAACTCCCCCGAGGATTACCGGACGGGCGTTCGGAGCCGCAGACTAACCGGCGGGCTCCGGGTCGAACCGCCTGCCCCCCGTGGCGCCGGTTCAACTGAGTATGAGTCTGCGCTGTGGAGATAAACGAACGCTGAACGCCGACAATCCCCAGCTCAGAAGCCTGTTCGCTACGCTGCCGCAGGCGATGTGAGCAGCGCGCGCACCTCCTCGGCCTCCGGCGCGCTGTTCTGCTCGTAGAGGTTGAGCGCCTCACGCCAGCAGGCGCGCGCCCTGCCCGCCTGGCCGAGTGCGGACAGCGAACGCCCAAGCAGCGTCAGGACGTTGCCCCGCATCCGGTCGCCACCGATGCAGCCCAGCGCGAGAGCCTGTTCAGCGTGCTGGGCGGCGGGCGCGGGGCGGCGCTCGGCCGCGTGCACCTCGGCGATGCGGAAGTGGGTGACGCCCTCCCAGAGCCGCTGCCGATGGTCGTTGAAGAGACCGAGCGCGTCGGAGAACTGGCTGAGCGCCTCCGTGTGGCGACCCGCCCTGGTCAGCGCGACGCCCAGCTGGAAATGGCCGTTGGCCAGGCGCACGGTTCGGCCGACCTCGGTATGCACGGCGAGACCGCTCTGGGCGATCTCGACGGCCTTGGCGACATTGCCCATGCCGAGGTGGGCACGGGACAGGTTGCCCAGGACGGTCGCTTCGAAGGGCCGGTTCCCCGCCGCCCGCAGACCTTCGAGGGCCTGGTCGAAGAAGGCCTTGCCGTCGGCGAACCGCTTCTCGTGCAGGCAGATGAGCCCCAGATTGTTGGCGACCCAGCTCACGGCGATGGAGTCGCGCGCGCCTGCCGCGAGTTCCATGGCCACACGCGCCTCCCGCTCCGACGGCCTGACCCGGCCGGAGACCAGCAGCACATCACTGAGCACCGTGCGGGCCCTTCCCTCCGCCTGTGCGTGGCCCGCGACCCGGGTGGCCTCGCAGGTGGCCTCGGCCGTCATCTCGTACTGATGCGAGTTGGCGCCCGACTCGGTCAGGTCCTTCGCCGCCCACAACAGATCGACGGCCCGCCGCAGCCGGTCCGTCCCCGCTGCCTGACGCACGCAGGCCAACAGTTGCCCAGCTTCCGTGTAGAGCCAGTCGAGGGCCGTCGTCGCCTCGGTGAAGCGCAGCCCCGGATACCGGGTAGGCGCCAGGTGATCGGTCAGCCGGTCCTCGCCATGCTCGATCGAGTACACCTGTGCGGTCGTCGCCAGGTAGAAGTCCAGCAACCGGGACAGCGCCTCGTCCCGCTCGCTCGGCGGCCACTCGTCCCTCTCCGCACAAGCACGCGCGTAGAGCCGGACCAGATCGTGGAACCGATACCGGCCGGGCGCCGCGGACTCGAGCAGCGAGGTGTCCACCAGGGACTCCAGCAGCTCCTCCGTCTCCTGCACCCCGAGATCGAGCAGTGCCGCAGCCGCCGCCACCGATATGTCCGGCCCGTCCGCCAGGCCCAGCAGGCGGAAGGCTCGGGCCTGGGGTGGTTCCAGTTGGCCGTAGCCCAGTTCGAAGGTCGCCTTGACCGCCAGGTCGCCCGCCTGGAGTTCGTCCAGTCGGCGGCGCTCGTCGGCCAGCTTCGCCGCCAGGACCGAGACCGTCCAGGTCCGGCGCGCCGCCAGGCGGGACGCCGCGATGCGGATCGCCAGGGGAAGGAAGCCGCACGCCGCCACCACGTCCAGGGCCGCCTTCCGTTCCGAGGCCACCCTCTCCTCGCCCACGATCTTCGTGAACAACGACAGCGCCTCGTCCGGCGACATCACGTCCAGGTCGACCAGATGCGCCCCGGCCAGGTCCACCATCCGCACCCGGGAGGTCACCAGCGCCGCACAGCCCGACGTGCCGGGCAGCAGCGGCCGTACCTGCGCCGCGTCTCGCGCGTTGTCCAGCAGGACGAGCACCCTCCGGCCGTCCAGCACCGAGCGGTACAGCGCCGCCCGCTCTTCCAGCGAGTCCGGGATCGCCGAGTCCGCCGTCCCCAGCGCCCGCAGGAACGACCCGAGCACCGTCTCCGGTTCCGCCGCCCTCGAACCCGCGCCCTGGAGGTCCACGTACAGCTGGCCGTCCGGGAAGGCCGACCGGGCCTGGTGGGCCACGTGCACCGCCAGCGTTGTCTTGCCCACGCCCCCGATCCCGGCCAGCGCCGAGACCGCCATCACCCTGCCCTCCGCGGACGCCAGCACCTCACTCAGCTCCGAGACGAAGCCCGTGCGGCCGGTGAAGTCGGGGACCGTCGCGGGGAGCTGCGCGGGGCGGACCGGGACGACCGACGGTTCGGCCAGCGGAGCCGACGGTTCCGCCAGGCCCGGGTCCGCCTGGAGGATGCGCTGCTGCAGCTCGCGCAGGCCCGGGCGAGGATCCACGCCCAGCTCGTCCGCCAGCAGCCGCCGGGTGTCCGCGTACACCGCCAGTGCCTCCGCCTGCCGGCCCGACCGGTACAGCGCCAGCATCAGCAGTTCGCGGAACCTCTCCCGCAGCGGGTGGGCCGCCGTGAGCGCCGTCAGCTCCGAGACCGCCTCCGAGTGGCAGCCCTGCTCCAGGTCCATGTCCAGGCGGGATTCGAGGAGTTGCAGGCGCCACTCCTCCAGGCGGACCCGCTGCGCCTCCGCGTACGGGCCCGGCACCCCCGCCAGCGGCTCTCCGTCCCACAGCGCCAGCGCCCGGTTCAGGACCTCCCGCGCGTGGCACAGGTCGCCCGCGCCCCGGGCCTTCTCCGCCTCGGTCGCCAGCTCCGTCGCCACCGCCAGGTCCAGCGCACCGGAGCCCAGGCCGCGCACCGCGTAGCCGCCGGACTCGCTGACCAGCACCCCGGGGTCCAGCACCTTCCGCAGCCGTGAGGCGTACGTCCGGACCGCCGCCAGCGCCTGGGACGGTGGCTCCTCGCCCCACAGGGCGTCGATCAGCTCGGCCGCCGTAGCCGTGCGGCCCTCCCGCAGCAGCAGGGCCGCGAGCAGCGCGCGTTGCTGGGGGGAGCCGGTGTTGAGCAGCTCCTCCTCGCGCCAGGCGCGCACCGGGCCGAGCACGCCGAAGCGCAGCGCCGTCGGCTCCGGTGAGCCGACCGAGCCGCCCCGCCGCTGCTCCGGCACCCGCGGTACACCGTCCATCGCCGTCCCCCTGCAGAACGTCATGACAACCAGGCCAGTTTGCCTTGTTCATGGCGGATGCGTCAGCCGTGCGAGACGGCACTCACAGCCAGACGTGCGGTACACCACAAGGTCCTTACAACCTCTACGCGGGGTTCCAGGTACGACCCAGTAGCTGACGGGTCGTCAGATCGGCGCTACCGTACGGCCATGGAGACCAAAACCCCCCTTCCTCCGATCATCTCCGTCGACGACCACACGGTGGAGCCCCCTCGGGTGTGGCAGGAGCGGCTCCCGAAGAAGTACCTGGACATCGGGCCCCGGATCGTCCGCGCCCCCCTCAAGGAAATGACCTTCCTCGGCGGGCGGTTCAAGCCCGTCATGGGGGAGAAGGGGGACGACGGACCCATCGGTGACTGGTGGGTGTACGAGGATCTCCAGCGGCCCCTCACCCGGCTCGACACCGCCGTGGGGTACGACCGCGACGAGATCAAGCTCGAGGTCATCACGTACGAGCAGATGCGGGTGGGGTCGTACGACGTCCCCGCGCGGCTCGCCGACATGGATCTCAACCACGTCCAGTCCGCCCTCTGCTTCCCCACCTTCCCGCGTTTTTGCGGGCAGACCTTCACCGAGGCCCGCGATCACGAGCTGGGGCTGCTGTGCATTCGCGCCTACAACGACTGGATGGTGGAGGAGTGGTGCGGGCCGCAGGCCGGCGGGCGGCTCATACCGCTCACCCTCATCCCGCTGTGGGACGCCGAGCTGGCCGCCCAGGAGGTGCGGCGCAACGCCGCCCGTGGTGTCCGGGCCGTGGCGTTCTCCGAGATTCCGCCGCACCTCGGGCTGCCGTCCGTCCACACCGACGACTGGGACCCCTTCCTCGCCGCCTGCGACGAGACCGGCACCGTGGTCGCCATGCACATCGGCTCCAGCAGCCGGATGCCCTCCACCTCCGCCGACGCCCCGCCCGCCGTCGGCTCCACCATCACCTTCGCCAACTGCTGCTTCTCGATGGTCGACTGGCTGATGAGCGGGAAGTTCGAGCGTTTCCCGAATCTCAAGGTCATGTACGCGGAGGGGCAGATCGGGTGGATCCCGTACATCCTGGAGCGGGCGGACGTGGTGTGGGAGGAGAACCGGGGGTGGGGCGGGGTCGCCGACAAGGTGCACCGGCCCCCGTCCGAGCTGTTCACCGAGCACGTCTACGGCTGCTTCTTCGACGACGCCTTCGGGCTGCGGAACCTCGACGCCATCGGGCTCGGCAATGTGCTCTACGAGACCGACTACCCGCACTCCGACTCCACCTGGCCCAGGTCGAGGGAGGTCGGCGAGGCCCAGATGGGCCACCTGGACGCGGACGTCGTCGAGCGGATCGTACGGCGCAACGCCATCGACCTGCTCGGCCTGACGGACGCCGGGCTGTGGCCGGGCTCCCACCCCCGGCGCCCCTGACCGGCCGAAGGCGATGCCGCCCTCGACCACCCGGAACTCGCCCGATGCGCTGACGAGCCGGCGGCTCCCGCCATGTCGGTGACGTGCCGCCAGACAAGGAGGACCCGCGTGTCCTACGGCATCCAGCTCCCGATCCAGTCCCAGAGCACCCTCTTCGCCGAGCCCTGGGAGGCCGCCGCGAGCCCTGACGACCTCCTCGCCGTCGCCCGCGCCGCGGACCACGCCGGCTTCTCCTACGTCGCCTGCTGCGACCACGTCGCCATCCCGCGCCGGCTCGCCTCCGCGATGAGCACGGTCTGGTACGACCCGGTCGCCACCCTCGCCTACCTCGCCGCCGGCACCGAGCGGGTGCGGCTGCTCAGCCACATCGCCGTCGTGGGGCTGCGGCACCCCCTCCTGACCGCCAAGCAGTACGCCACCCTCGATCACCTCAGCGGAGGGCGGCTGATCCTGGGCGTCGGCGCCGGGCACGTCCAGGAGGAGTTCGAGGCCCTCGGCGTCGACTTCCGGCAGCGGGGCGCCGTACTGGACGAGAACATCGACGCCCTGCGCGCCGCGCTCGGACCGGAGGAGTTCCCCGAGCACCACGGCAAGCACTACGACTTCGAGGGGCTCGGGCAGTTGCCCAGGCCCGCGCAGCGGCACGTCCCCCTCTGGGTCGGCGGCTCCTCGCCCGCCGCGGTGCGCCGGGCGGCGCTCAGGGGGGACGGGTGGCTGCCCCAGGGGGATCCCAGGGACCGGCTGCCGGCACAGATCGGCCGGATCCGGCAGCTACGGGAGCAGGCCGGGCGCGGCGGCCCCTTCACCATCGGCGCCATCGCCGAACCGCTCTACGTCGGCACCCCGGACTGGCACGTCGGCCGCCGTACGCTGACCGGCCGCCCGGACGAACTGGCCGAGTCGCTGCGCGCGTACCGCGCGATGGGCGTGGACCGGATACAGGTGCGGTTCCGCAGCCGGAGCCGGGATGAACTCGTCGACCAGATCGCGGCGTTCGGCGCCGACATCGGACCCCATCTGTGAGGAGTCAGCGCATGGGCAAGCTGGACGGACGGGTCGTGATCGTCACCGGCGCGGCACGCGGGCAGGGGGAGCAGGAGGCGCGGCTGTTCCGGGCGGAGGGGGCCCAGGTCGTCGTGGCGGACGTGCTCGACGAGCAGGGCAAGGCCCTCGCGGAGGAGATCGGTGCGCTGTACGTGCACCTCGACGTGGGGGAGGAGGAGGACTGGCGGGCCGCCGTGGGCGCCGCCAAGCGCGCCTACGGGCACATCGACGGGCTCGTCGGCAACGCGGGGATCCTGCGGTTCAACTCCCTGGTGGACACGCCCCTCGACGAGTTCATGCGGGTCGTGCGGGTCAACCAGGTCGGGTGCTTCCTCGGGCTCCGGACCGTCGCGCCGGAGATGGCGGACGGCGGGACCATCGTCAACACCGCCTCCTACACCGGGTTGACCGGAATGGCGGCGGTCGGGGCGTACGCGGCGACCAAGCACGCGATCGTCGGACTCACCCGGGTGGCCGCCCTGGAACTGGCGCCCCGGGGGATCCGTGTCAACGCCATGTGCCCCGGCGCCGTGGACACGGCCATGTCCAACCCGGCCCAGCTCGATCCGGCGGCGGACGCCGAGGGGACCTCGCGCGCCCTGGACGGCCTGTACCGCAAGCTCGTGCCGCTCGGGCGGATCGGGCGACCGGAGGAGGTGGCCCGGCTCGCCCTCTTCCTGACCTCGGAGGACTCCTCCTACATCACCGGTCAGCCCTTCGTGATCGACGGCGGCTGGCTGGCGGGGGTGTCGGTTATCTGACTGGCCGTCAGCTATTGACGGTTCATGCCGGTGGTGCCACAGTCAGCGATCTGACGAACCATCAGAAAAATGGACGGGAACTCCAGACCGGGGACGGTGAACCGCCGTGGAATTCGGGCTCTTTGTACAGGGATACGTCGGCAAGCGCGCGGAGACCGATCCGCTCGCCGAGCACAAGGCGCTGATGGAGGAGACCGAGTACGTCATCCAGGCGGACAAGTCCGGCTTCAAGTACGCCTGGGCCTCCGAGCACCACTTCCTGGAGGAGTACTCGCATCTGTCGGCCAACGACGTCTTCCTCGGGTACCTCGCGCACGCGACGGAGCGGATCCATCTGGGCTCGGGCATCTTCAACCCGCTCGCCCAGGTCAACCACCCCGTGAAGGTCGCCGAGAAGGTCGCCATGCTCGACCATCTCTCCGGCAACCGCTTCGAGTTCGGCAGCGGACGAGGGGCGGGCTCGCACGAGATCCTCGGCTTCCTGCCGGGCATCACGGACATGAACCACACCAAGGAGATCTGGGAAGAGACCATCGCCGAGTTCCCGAAGATGTGGCTCCAGGACGAGTACGTCGGGTTCCAGGGCAAGCACTGGTCGCTGCCGCCGCGGAAGGTGCTGCCCAAGCCGTACGGGAAGTCCCACCCCGCGATGTGGTACGCGGCCGGGTCGCCGCCGTCGTACGCCATGGCCGCGCAGAAGGGGCTCGGGGTCCTGGGGTTCAGCGTGCAGAAGGTCGCCGACATGGAGTGGGTGCTGGAGAAGTACAAGACGGCGATCGTGGACGCGGAGCCGATCGGGGACTTCGTCAACGACAACGTGATGGTGACGACGACCGCCATCTGCGCGCCGACGCACGAGGAGGCCGTGCGGATCGCCGTGAGCGGGGGGCTGCACTATCTGCCCTCGCTGGTCTTCCGGTACCACGACACCTTCCCGCGGCCCGAGGGCTTCCCGGTGTGGCCGGAGACGCTGCCCGAGTACACCGAGGAGTTCGTCGAGGTCCTCATCGAGGAGGAACTGCTCATCTGCGGGGACCCCGACGAGGTCCTGCGCCAGTGCAAGCGGTGGGAGCAGGCGGGGGCGGACCAGCTGAGCTTCGGGTTGCCGGTGGGGGTGCCGAAGGAGGAGACGCTGCAGACGATCCGGCTGATCGGCGAGCACGTGATTCCGAAGATCGACACGGATCCGGTGCATCGGACTACGCGGTTCCGTCGGGGTGCCTGAGCCTTCGTCGGCGGGTGCGGGTGATGTGTGGCTGGTCGCGCAGTTCCCCGCGCCCCTGAGTAGGACACCGCATCCCCAGCTCAGGAGGTGACCCCCTTGCTCGATCACGTCATCACGAACGCCACCGTCGTCGACGGCACCGGAGCCCCCGCCTACACCGCCGACGTCGGCATCCGGGACGGGCGGATCGCCGTCATCGCGCCCCGGGTCACCGAGGACGCTCGCACGGTGGAGGACGCCACCGGTCTCGTCCTCGCCCCCGGGTTCGTCGACCCCCACACCCACTACGACGCCCAGCTCTTCTGGGACCCGTACGCCACCCCCTCGCTCCATCACGGCGTGACCACCGTGGCCGCCGGGAACTGCGGGTTCACGCTCGCGCCCCTTCATCCGTCGCGGCCTGCCGATGCCGACTACACGCGTCGGATGATGTCCAAGGTCGAGGGGATGTCGCTGGTCGCGCTGGAGGAGGGGGCGCCCTGGAACTGGCACTCCTTCGGGGAGTATCTGGACGCCCTGGAGGGGCGGATCGCCGTCAACGCCGGGTTCATGGTGGGGCATTGCGCCCTGCGGCGGTATGTGATGGGCGCGGAGGCCGTCGGCGGGCAGCCCGGGGACGAGCAGCTCGACGCGATGGTGCGGCTGCTGCGCGATGCCATGGACGCCGGGGCCTGGGGGTTCTCCACCACTCAGTCGTCCACCCACTCCGACGGCGACGGGCGGCCCGTCGCCTCCCGGCACGCCCGGCCCGCGGAGCTGCTCGCCCTGTCCAAGGCGGTCGGCGAGCACGAGGGGACGCAGATCGAAGCGATCGTGGCCGGGTGCCTGGACCAGTTCAGCGACGCCGAGATCGACCTGTTGGCGGAGATGAGCGCGGCGGCCGGACGGCCCCTGAACTGGAACGTGCTGACCGTCGACGCCGCCGTGCCCGACCGCGTGCCCCGGCAGCTGCTCGCGAGCGAGCGGGCCCGCAAGGCCGGCGGGCGGGTCGTCGCGCTGACGATGCCGATCCTGACCCCGATGAACATGTCCCTGGGCACCTTCTGCGCGCTGAACCTGATCCCGGGGTGGGGGCCGATCCTCCAGCTGCCCGTCCCGGAGCGCATCGCCAGGCTCCGGGAACCCGGGGTCCGGGCCGAGATGCTGGCCCGCGCCGCGTCCAAGGAGGCCGGCGTCTTCCGGCGGCTCGCCGATTTCGGGCGGTACGTCATCGGCGACACCTACAGCGAGGCGAACCGCGGGCTGACCGGGAGGGTGGTGCGGGACATCGCCGCCGAGCGCGGTCAGGACCCCTTCGCCTGCCTCGTCGACATCTGCGCCGCCGACGACCTGCGGACCGTGCTGTGGCCCATGCCCACCGACAACGACCCGGCCTCCTGGGCCCTGCGGGCCCAGACCTGGCAGCACGAGGACGTGCTGCTCGGCGGTTCGGACGCGGGGGCGCATCTGGACCGGATGTGCGGGGCGCCGTACACCACCCGGTTCCTCGGTGACTGCCTGCGCGGGCGGCGGCTGGTCGGTCTGGAGCAGGCCGTGCGGATGCTGACCGACGACCCGGCCCGGCTCTTCGGGCTGCGCGA
Source organism: Streptomyces sp. NPDC003635 (assembly GCF_053587635.1). NCBI lineage: Bacteria > Bacillati > Actinomycetota > Actinomycetes > Kitasatosporales > Streptomycetaceae > Streptomyces > Streptomyces sp. NPDC003635. The sequence goes on from NZ_JBSFOK010000002.1 coordinate 316,743, forward strand.
TCGGGGGCGGGTGCAGGAGGGGTTCCATGCCGATCTGGTGCTCTTCGACCCGGAACGGATCGACGCGGGCACGGCCACCCTGGTGCACGACCTGCCGGGTGACAGCCCACGGCTCGACTCCAAGGCCCTCGGCGTGCGCGCCGTGTGGGTCAACGGCGTCGAGGCGATCCGGGACGACGTGGTGAGCGGGGCGGTGCCGGGGAAGGTGCTGCGCTCCGGACAGGACACCCGGACGGTGAGCACCCGGTGAGGCAGCGGCTGTTCATCGGCGGACGCTGGGTCGAGCCGGAGGGCGGGTTCTACGACGTCGTCGACCCGGCGTCCGAGGAGACCGTCGGAGGGGCTCCGGAGGCCTCGCGGGACCAGGTGCTCGCGGCCTGCGCCGCGGCCCGCGAGGCCTTCGGCTCCTGGTCGCGCACGGCACCCGAGGAACGGGCCGCGCTGCTCGCCCGGACCGCGGACCTCGTACGGGAGCGGCTGGTGCCGTACGCCGAGCTGGCGCGGGCGGAGACGGGGGCGACGACCGGGACCGCCCGGGGGATGCAGGTGGGCGTGGCCGCCGCTCGGTTCCGGCGGTACGCGCGCGTGGAGCCGGCCGAGTGGGCCGTTCCACCGCAGATCAACGAGGCCGGGCCGATGGGGAAGGCCGCTGTGATGGGCGCGCTGGCCGTGCGGCAGCCCGTCGGGGTGGTGGCCTGCATCTCCTCGTACAACAACCCCTGGGCCAACGCGGCGGGGAAGATCGCGCCCGCGCTGGCCATGGGCAACACGGTCGTGGTGAAGCCCGCCCCGCAGGATCCCCTGTCCGTCTACCGGATGGCGGAGGCGCTGGAGGCGGCCGGGGTGCCGCCGGGGGTCGTGAACGTGGTCTCCGGTGCCTCGGCGGAGGCGGGGGAGGCCGTGGTCGCCTCCGGGGACGTCGACATGGTCAGCTTCACCGGCTCCACGGCCGTGGGACGCCGGATCGCCGAGGTGTGCGGCCGGGACATGAAGCGGCAGCTGATGGAGCTGGGCGGGAAGGGCGCGGCCCTCGTCTTCGACGACGCGGACCTGGGCTCGGCGGTCGCGGGGATCGGGACGACCTTCTCCTTCTACAGCGGGCAGATCTGCACGGCACCCACCAGGGTGCTGGCCCAAAGAGGGGTCTACGACCGGCTGGTGGACCGACTGTGTGCCTATGCGGGCCGGTTGAAGGTGGGCGATCCCCGGGAGCCGGACACCGTGGTCGGGCCGGTGATCTCGGCCGCGCACCGGGAGCGCGTGGAGGCGTACGTCGAACTCGGCCGCAAGGAGGGCGCGGTGGTGGTGACGGGTGGCGAACGGCCCCCGCTCGACCAGGGGTTCTACGTCGCCCCGACCCTCCTCGCCGACTGCGCCAACGACATGACCGTCGCGCGGGAGGAGATCTTCGGTCCCGTGGTGGCCGTGATCCCCTTCGACGAGGAGGACGAGGGGATCGCCCTCGCCAACGACTCCGACTACGGGCTGATCGACTACGTCTGGTCGGCGGACGTGGCGAGGGCCTTCCGGGTCGCCCGGCGGCTGAGGGCGGGCGGAGTGGGCGTCAACACGGTCGGCCGGAACATGGAGGCGCCGTTCGGCGGCTTCAAGAAGAGCGGGGTCGGCCGCGACGTCGGGTCCCACGCCCTGCACGCGTACAGCGAGGTGCAGGCGATCGTCTGGCCGGGCTAGGGAACGGCCGTTCAGTCCTGCAAGTCCACCCGTACCGTCAGCAGTTGAGCGCCGATCATCCGTACCGCCGCGCTGTTGAGGCGGGGCAGGGTGCGCAGCCGGGCCACCGGGTCGTCGTCGGGCAGCAGATGGGCCGTGCCCTCGTGCCAGCGGCCACGGATGCGCACCCGTACCTTCGGGTCGGCCAGGATGTTGCGCACGTACTGCGAGCGCTCGCCGAACTCCGAGACCAGCCAGAAGGAGTCGCCGACCCGACGGCCGCCGACCGGGGTGCGGCGGGGCAGTCCCGAGGTGCGGCCCGTGGTCTCCAGGAGGGTGTGGTTCGGCAGGCGGCGCATCACGGCGTTGAGGCGGCGCTGGAACGCCCTGGCGGTCCGGTACTTGCTCTCGATGCTGCGGGGCATGCTCGGTCGGTCTCCTGTCATCGGCCGGTGCGGCGCTGGGGGGACGTGTTCACGAAGGTTTCTCGGTGGTGTCGCCGGGCGGCGGTCCCTCGCCCCCCTTTAATGGTGCCCTTGACGGTGCCATGACCGAGGAGTGGGCCCGTGCGCGTGGTGACCTGGAACCTGTGGTGGCGGTTCGGGCCGTGGCGGGAGCGGCAGAAGGCGATCCGCTCCGTGCTGCGGGACCTGCGGCCCGACCTCGTGGGCCTCCAGGAGGTGTGGGCGGCCGACGGGGAGAACCTCGCGGAATGGCTCGCCGGCGAACTGGGCCTGCACTGGACCTGGGCCGCCTCTCCGGCCCCCGAGCGCTGGCGCCGACGGATCGGGGACGCGCCGGTGGACATCGGCAACGCGGTACTGAGCCGCTGGCCGGTGCAGGCCACGGAGGTCCTGCGGCTTCCGGCGCCCGGGGAACTGGACGACGGGCGGCTGGCTCTGTACGCCCGCACCGGACCGGTGTCCTTCGTCACCGCGCACCTGACCAGCGCGCCGAACGCCTCCGCCGTACGCCGCCGGCAGGTCGAAGCGCTCGCCGGGTTCGCCCGGCGCGACGGCGCGACCATCGTCACCGGCGACTTCAACGCCGAGCCGGACTCACCCGAACTGTGCCTGTTCGCAGGTGACTTCCGGGACGCCTGGGCGGAGGCCGCCGATCCCGCGGCCCCGGCCGCGACCTGGGACTGGGACCCGGGGCTGCCGTACCGGCGGGGACCGCGGCGGGGGGCCCGGATCGACTACGTCCGGCTGGGCGGGCCCGTGTCCGCGCGCGCGGTACGGCGGGCCGGTGACCGGCCCGTGGACGGGGTGTGGCCCTCCGACCACGCGGCGGTCGTCGCCGACCTGGTGTGCTGACGTCCGGCGATCATGCGCGGGTTCAGCGGCACGCCCCGGCCCGAACTCAGTCGCGCCCGAGGAAGATCGGATTCGTGAACGCCGCCAACGCCCCCGGCAGCGGCGCCAGCACCGCCTCGTGCCGCAACTCCGCCCGCACATAGGCCGCGTACGACGCGGTGGTCACCCACTCCACCGTCCCGTCGCCCGTGACCGGCAGCGGCGCGCTCGTGAACAGCACGCCCTGGTCCGTCACGAACCGCACCGTGCAGCGCGGCGCTCCCGTGACCTCCAGCCGGACCGTGACGGGAGTGTCCGGGTCCGTCCGCAACCGCTCACCCACGCCCGCGTGCTGACCCCGCCCCCCGGAGGCCGTGAACGCCAGGGACACATGACGGGACTCGGCGACGTACGACCGTCCCGCCCGGATGCCGTCCTGGACGGCTTCCCGGGTCAGGTCGTCGGCGAGCACCACCGTCTGCGGTGAGCCCACGGCATCGGGGGAGCGGTGGGCGTCGCTGTTGCCCATGGCCGGGATCCAGCCGCGCCCCTCCCGCACGGACGCCACCAGCATGCCGTCCCAGTCGGCCAGCGCCACCTCGTCGTCCGGGGTGTACGGGCCGTTCCACACCTCGACCGCGTCCGCCTCGCCGAACCCGAACTTCCAGGCGCAGCCGATGCAGGGGGCGTGCGGATGCGCGGGGACGACCAGGCCGCCGGACCTCCGGATCCGGCGGGCGAACCTGCCGAACCGGTTGTCGCGGGCCCGGTAGCGCCAGTCGACGAAGGTGCCGGGGTCCGTGCCGAGGGCGAGGACGTGCCCGTTGCGGGTGGTCACCTCCTCGCCCAGCATCACCAGCAGGTCGTCCCCGGCCACGTCGGCCCAGTGCGCGTGCGCCGAGTGCGTGTTGTGCTCGGAGCTGTTGATGAAGTCCAGCCCGGCGGCGCGGGCGAGGTCCGCGATCTCGGCGGGGGTGCGGCGGCCGTCGGAGTACCAGGAGTGCAGATGGCAGTCTCCGCGGTACCAGTCCCGGCCGCGCCCCCTGGCCCGCTGCGGCGGGTACACGGGTTCGGCGACCGGGGCCTGCTCGCCGTAGGAGAGAGTGATCGTGAGTTCGTAGCCCAGGCCCTGCGGGGCGACCGTGTAGGGGCCGAGGACGATGTGCCAGGTGCCCTCGTTGACGGGCCCCGGGAGGTAGCCGGGCGTGGCGTCGTCGGTGCGGAGGTGGAACTCGGTCCGGGCGCCGCCCGACCAGCCCCGGAAGCCCTTGCCGCCGAGGTCGGTGCCGCGTTCGTCGAAGATGCCGATGTCGAGGGCGTTGCCGGGGGTGCCGGCCGGGACCGTCGGGCGGTCGTAGGTGTAGGAGACCTTGATCTCCCGTACGCCGTCGGGTACTTCGACGGGGACGTACACGAAATCGGGCGAGCCGGGCGGCAGAGTCCCGCGTACCGTGCGGGTCTCGGTGTGGTCCATGTCGTCCGCCCCTCTCGCGAAGGTCACGCTTCCCAACGTAAGCGCGGCCGCGGCGCCCGTCACGAACAGGGCGCGTCTTGTGAGCCTCGCGTCGTCATCACCCATGCCCGGGAGTGTGCCCATCGGGCGTGAACTCGCAAGGGTGGGAAGGAGATCGGCGGGAATCGGTCACCGGCCGCACACGATGCCGACCAGTCGGTATCGACTTCTCGCGTCGCCCCCGGTACAGATGGGTCATGCGCCTCTCCGTCACGATCTTCCTCACCGACGAGACGATCTCCCCGACCCGGCTCGCGCGCGAGCTGGAGCAGCGGGGGTTCGCCGGGCTGTACCTGCCCGAGCACACCCACATCCCCGTCGAGCGGACCACCCCGTACCCGGCCGGCGGCGAGCTGCCGCCCGAGTACGGCCGTACCCTCGACCCCTTCGTCGCGCTCGGCCAGGCCGCCGCCGTGACCGAGCGGCTCGCCCTGGGCACCGGCATCACCCTGGTCGCCCAGCACGACCCGATCGCCCTCGCCAAGCAGATCGCGACCGTCGACCACCTCTCCGGCGGGCGCCTGACCCTCGGCCTCGGCTTCGGCTGGAACGTCGAGGAGGCCGCCGACCACGGCGTCGAGTGGCGCACCCGGCGCGAACTCGTCCGCGACCGGATGGCGTTGATGCGCGCGCTGTGGGCGGAGGAACCGACCGCGTACGAGGGCGAGTTCGGCAGCGTCCGGGCCTCGTACGCCTACCCCAAGCCGGTGCGCAAGCCGCGCGGTCCCGTGCTCGGGCCGCGCACGCTCGTCGGCGGCGCCGCCGGGCCGAAGCTCTTCTCCCACATCTGCGAGTACGCCGACGGCTGGATGCCCATCGGCGGGCGGGGCCTGACCGAATCGTTGCCCGTGCTCCGGACCGTCTGGGCCGACGCGGGCCGCGACCCGGCCGCCCTCCAGGTCGTGCCGTACGCCGTCTTCCCCACCGCCGGAAAGCTCGCGCACTACGCGGACCTCGGGATCGAGGAGGTCGTGGCGCAGTTGCCGCCCGCCGGAGAGGCCGAGGTGCTGCGGGTGCTGGACGACCTCGCGGGCTTCCTCGGCCGAGGCGGGCGCTGACGTACGAGGGAGGCCCGAGTGACCGGCGAGCGTCGATCAAGGCGACCGTATCCTCGAAGGATGACGACTTCGGCGACCTCCGGAACCGGCCCGACCGAGAACTCCATGCGTCGCGCCCTCAAACGGGCCCGGGACGGCGTCGCCCTGGACGTCACCGAGGCGGCCGTCCTGCTCCAGGCACGCGGCGAGGCCCTCACCGACCTCGCCGCGTCCGCCGCCCGGGTCCGGGACGCGGGCCTCGAGGCGGCGGGCAGGCCCGGGGTCATCACGTACTCGAAGAGCGTCTTCATCCCCCTCACCCGGCTGTGCCGGGACAAGTGCCACTACTGCACGTTCGTCACCGTGCCCGGCAAGCTGCGCCGGGCCGGGCACGGGATGTTCATGTCCCCGGACGAGGTCCTCGACATCGCCCGCAAGGGCGCCGCCCTCGGCTGCAAGGAAGCCCTCATCACCCTCGGCGACAAGCCCGAGGACCGCTGGCCGGAGGCGCGGGAGTGGCTGGACGCGCACGGCTACGACGACACCATCGCCTACGTCCGCGCCGTCTCCATCCGGATCCTGGAGGAGACGGGCCTGCTGCCCCACCTCAACCCCGGGGTCATGACGTGGACCGACTTCCAGCGCCTCAAGCCCGTGGCGCCCTCCATGGGCATGATGCTGGAGACGACGGCCACCCGGCTGTGGTCCGAGCCCGGCGGCCCGCACTACGGCTCCCCGGACAAGGAACCGGCCGTACGGCTGCGGGTGCTGGAGGACGCGGGCCGGTCCTCCGTCCCCTTCACCTCCGGGCTGCTGATCGGCATCGGCGAGACCTACGAGGAGCGCGCCGAGTCCCTCTTCGCGCTGCGCAAGGTCTCCCGCGCCTACCACGGCATACAGGAACTGATCATCCAGAACTTCCGCGCCAAGCCGGACACCGCGATGCGCGGCATGCCGGACGCGGAACTCGACGAACTCGTCGCCACGATCGCCGTCGCCCGGCACATCATGGGGCCCGCCGCCTGTCTGCAGGCCCCGCCGAACCTGGTGGACTCCGAGTACGAGCGGCTGATCGGCGCCGGGATCGACGACTGGGGCGGGGTCTCCCCGCTGACCATCGACCATGTGAACCCCGAGCGGCCGTGGCCGCAGATCGAGGAACTGGCCGCCCGCTCGGACGCCGCCGGGTTCACACTGCGGGAACGTCTCTGTGTGTACCCGGAGTTCGTGCGGCGCGGCGAGCCCTGGCTGGACCCGCGGCTGCGTCCGCACGTGGCGGCGCTGGCGGATCCGTCGACCGGGCTCGCCAGGGCGGACGCCGTGGTCGAGGGCCGTCCCTGGCAGGAGCCCGAGGAGGTCTTCGAGGCCTCCGGCCGGACGGATCTGCACGCCACCATCGACACCGAGGGCCGTACGTCCGACCGGCGCGACGACTTCGATGAGGTCTACGGCGACTGGGGCGCCCTGCGTGAGGCGGCGGCCCCCGGGATGGCGCCGGAGCGCATCGACACGGACGTACGGGCGGCGCTCGCCACCGCCGCCGACGACCCGACGAGGCTCACCGACGAGGAGGCGCTGGCGCTGCTGCACGCCGACGGACCGGCGCTGGACGCGTTGACGCGGATCGCCGACGACGTGCGCAGGGCAGCGGTCGGCGACGACGTGACGTACATCGTCACGCGGAACATCAACTTCACCAACGTCTGCTACACCGGCTGCCGGTTCTGCGCGTTCGCCCAGCGCCGCACGGACGCCGACGCCTACACGCTCTCGCTGACCCAGGTCGCCGACCGCGCCCAGCAGGCGTGGGACGTGGGCGCGGTGGAGGTCTGCATGCAGGGCGGGATCCATCCCGACCTGCCGGGAACGGCGTACTTCGACATCGCGAGGGCGGTGAAGGAGCGGGTGCCCGGGATGCATGTGCACGCCTTCTCGCCCATGGAGGTCGTGAACGGCGCCACCCGCACCGGGATGTCGATCCGCGAGTGGCTGGGCGCGGCGAAGGAAGCGGGCCTGGACTCGATCCCCGGCACGGCGGCGGAGATCCTCGACGACGAGGTCCGCTGGGTGCTGACCAAGGGCAAGCTGCCGACGGCCACGTGGATCGAGGTGATCACGACGGCGCACGAGCTGGGCATCCGCTCCTCCTCGACGATGATGTACGGCCACGTCGACCAGCCGCGCCACTGGCTCGGCCACTTCCGCACCCTGGCCCGCATCCAGCGGGAGACCGGCGGCTTCACGGAGTTCGTGACACTTCCCTTCATCCACACGAACGCGCCGGTCTACCTGGCCGGCATCGCGCGCCCCGGCCCCTCCCCGCGGGACAACCGGGCGGTGACGGCGATGGCCCGTCTCCTGCTGCACCCCTGGATCCCGAACATCCAGACGAGCTGGGTGAAGCTGGGCGCGGAGGGCGCGGCGGAGATGCTGCGCTCCGGCGCGAACGACCTCGGCGGCACGCTGATGGAGGAGACGATCTCCCGGATGGCGGGCTCCTCCTACGGCTCCTACAAGTCGGTCAAGGACCTGGTCGCGGTGGCGGAGGCGGCGGGACGCCCGGCGCGACCGCGCACGACGCTGTACGGCGAGGTCCCGGAGGAGCGCCGGCGGGCGGCGGCGATGTCGGACGGGCATCTGCCGGAGTTGCTGCCGGTGCTGGAGTAGCAGGCCGCGGCCGCAGTCCGGGGCGGAGGGCTGCTGCCCCCTGGCTGGAGCAAAGGTCTCCGCCACTGGGCAGTACGATGATCCGACCCTGTCGGTGAGCTGAGGAGATCCGTGCCGTGCCTGCCCCGAAGGTCTGGGTGACCGGTCTGACGGTGGGAGCGATAGCCGCCGTCGCCGTCCTGGCCGTACAGGCCGACAAGGGCCCGCGCCCCACGGCCGGCGACGCCCGGCCGAGCGCCTCCGCCACCGTGACGCCGAAGCCGACCGAGTCCGCGAAGCCGACACGGGTGCCGGACGGCTCGGGCACGGGCCGCCGGATCGTGTACTCGCTCGGCGAGAAGCGGGTGTGGCTGGTGGACGCGAGCGAGGCCACGCGCCGCACGTTCACCGTCTGGCCCGGCACGGTGTCCCCGGACCCGGGCAGCTACGAGGTGGGCACGCGGGCCGAGGAGACGACGGGCTCGGACGGCGTGGAGATCGAGAACGTGGTCTACTTCGCCGCGGGGTCCGGCGTGAACTTCGCCTTCTCCAACGCCGTGGACGGCTCGTCCCCGCCGCCCCCGGCCGAGGGGGCCAGCACGGGCGGTATCCGGATGAGGGCGGCGGACGGCTCGGCGGTGTGGAAGTTCGGGACGGCGGGGACGACCGTGACGGTGGTCGAGTAGACCTGATCGACCAGACCTGGTCGAGCGGACGGAGAGCGGGGGACGCGGCAGTGGGCGTACTGATCCTTTCGGTGATTCTGGTGCTGGCCGTCGGGGGCTGTGTCTGCGTGGTGTGGACGGCCCGGGGCACGGCTCCGCGCTGGGCCCGGGTGTGGGCCGCCGTGACCCGGGGCGCCGGCGAGCTGCTGTCGGTCCTGGCGAAGTCCTCGGGCAAGGGCTCGCGGAGCAACAGCGGCTCGGGCGGCTCCGACTAGGACTCGGCCGGACTCGGCAGCTGGTTGACGATCAGCACGATCCCGCTGAACACGAAGACCCGGGTCGCCGCGTCCAGACCGTTCCAGTCCCCGGACTGCCACATGGCGAACCACTCACCGCCGATCGCGATGAACCCGGCGCCGAACAGCAGCATGACCATGAGCAGACCGTAGGTCGAGAAGCGCCGGGCCCCGCGGTCACCGCCGCGGGCCCAGAGCCAGGTGCCGTATATGAGGACGAGCGCGGCGACGGTCTCCCAGACGATGATCGCGACATACGCGGTGTCCTGGAGTCCCGTGCTGGTGATGGCTCTCCACATCAGGTCGTCGTCCTTGAACGTGGTGTCCATCGCGAGCACATGCCGTACGAACTGCTGGTTCGTGCCGTAGTCCGTGATGTTCCCGAACGCCACGAGCGCCATGTAGAGCGCGACGCTCGCGGTGAGCAGGGTGGCGGTGAGGCGGAGGGCGGTGCGTGGGGGTGTCGATGCCATGACGGCCATCTTCCCGTGGCGGGGCGGTGTGATCCAGACCGACTGAGCCAGAATGGAGCGCATGGCGCACGCTGACCCCTCGTGGCAGGAACTGATCCGGCAGCGCGCCCGTGCCGGATTCGTCGGCCGCGAGGCCGAACGGGCCCTGTTCACCGGGAATTTCGACATCCCTGCCGGGGACGCCCGGCGCCGCTTCCGCTTCCATGTGCACGGCAGCGCGGGCGTCGGAAAGACCTTCCTGATCCAAGAGTTGGCTCAACTGGCGCGCGACCGAGGTGCGTTGACGGCCTACGTCGACGAGGGCGCGGGCAGTGTGCCCGAGGCGCTGGACGTGCTGTGCCGTCAGTTTGCGGACCAGGGGCGGCGGTTGAAGGAACTGGAGCGCCGCCTGACGTCCTACCGGGAACGCCGGCACGAGGCGCAGGCGGCGGCCGTCGCCGCGCTCGCGGCGGAGCCGGAGGGGCCCTCGGACGGCGGCAGGGCGGCCGTCGAACTGGGCCTCGGACTGTTGGACACGGCCGTTCCGGGCGCCGGGCTCGTCACGCGGGCCGTGCCCGTGGACCGGCTCGCCCAGGGCGCGGACCGGCTGCGCGCCGGCCTCAGCGCCCGCTTCCGCAGCCCCGAGGACGTGGACCTGGTCCTCACACCGGAGAAGGTGCTCACCCCGGTCCTCCTCGACGAACTGCGCGCCGCCGCCTCGGCCGTACCGGGGATCGTCCTGTTCTTCGACACGTACGAGCGGACCGGACCCTTCCTCGATCCCTGGCTCTACGACGTGCTCACCCAGCCGGAGCGGTACGGCGGACTGCCCGCCGCCGTGGTCGTGGTCACCGCCGGGCAGCGGCCGCTGCCCGCCGCCCGCTGGAGCGGCCTGGACTCGGTGACCGAGGTGCCGCTCGCGCCGTTCACCGACGCCGAGGCGCGCGACCTGCTCGCGGCGCGGGGCGTGGTGGCCGAGCCCGTGGTGGCGGAGGTGCTCCGGCTGACCGGCGGGCTGCCGGTCCTGGTCTCGACGCTGGCCGAGGCCCGGCCCGGCGGGCTGGCGGACGTGGGCGATCCCAGCGCCACCGCCGTCGAACGCTTCCTGCGCTGGGAGGGCGATCCCGTCCGCCGCCGGGTGGCCCTGACCTGCGCGCTGCCCCGCCGGCTGGACGCGGATGTGTTCCGGGCACTGGTGGACTGCCCGGACGACGAGGCCGACGCCCTGTACGACTGGCTGCGCTCGCTGCCGTTCGTCGTCGAGCACGGCGGGTGGGTGCGGTACCACGACGTCGTACGGGCGCCCATGCTGCGCCTGGAACGGCGGCGCTCCCCGCGCGGGTGGGCCGCGCGGCAGCGGCGGCTCGCGGAGGCGTTCGCGGCGTGGCGGGCCGAGGTCGAAGGCGGCCGGGACGCCGAGGAGTTGTGGGCGGACGAGGAGTGGCGGGAGCTGCGGCTCGCGGAGGCCTACCACCGGCTGTGCGCGGGCGCGCGGGAGGCACTGCCCGAGGTGCTGCGCGAGTTCGTCGCCGCCTGCGACGCCGGGGACACCGTGGCGGTGCGCTGGGCACGCGCGCTGGCGGAGGCGGGCGAGGACGCGGGGGCCGGGGAGGCCGGCCGGTGGGGGAGTGAGCTGGGCGGGGCGCTTGCGGAGGGCGGAGTACCCGCGGCCCTGGGGCTGTTGGTACGGGCCGCGGGCTTCGATGCCGCCGCGAAGGCCCGGGCGCTGACGGTACGGGGTGGTGCGCTGCGGGACTCCGGGGCGCACGAGGAGGCGCTCGTGGAGTACGGCCGGGCCGTCGCCCTCGACCCCGGCCACACCCACGCCCACCGGGGCCGGGCCCGTACCCACGCCGAACTCGGCGACTACGCCGCCGCCGTGGCCGACCTGGACCGGGCGCTCGCCCTGACCCCGGACGACGCCCGCTGGCTCGCGGTCCGCGGGGAGTACCACCGGGCCCAGGGCCACCACGACGAGGCCGTACGGGACCTGGACGAGGCCATCCGGCTCGACCCCGCCCTCGACTTCGCCTGGGCGTCCCGGGGCGCGACCCGGCTGCGGCACGGGGACCCGCGGGCGGCCCTCGCGGACCTGGACCGGGCGCTGGAGCTGAACCCGGAGTACCCGTGGGCCCTCGCGCGCCGGGCCAGGGTCTGGCGGGCGCTCGGAGAGCCGGAGCGGCAACTGGCGGACCTGGACCGGGCGCTCACCGTGGACCCGGACTGGGCGTGGGGGCTGTGCGAGCGGGGAGACGCGCTGCGGGCGGTGGGTCGGTGCGAGGACTCCCTGGCCGACCTCGACCGGGCGCTGGCCCTGGATCCCGGGTACGTGTCGGCGCGGGCCAGCCGGGGGGCCACCCTGGCCGTGCACGGCCGGTGCGAGGAGGCGCTGGCGGAACTGGACCGGGTGCTCGCGGCGCGGCCGGCGTACACATGGGCGCTGGTGCAGCGGACGGCGGTGCACCGGGCGCTGGGCGCCGAGGAGCTCGCGGCGGCGGACGAGGAGCGGGCGGGACGGCTGGACGGCGCCTGATCCGCCGTAGCCGCAAATGTGACCATCGGTGAGCAAGGCGGGTCAGTACGAGCCGTTCTCCGCACACCCCGCATACCCTTCCATGCCCTGAACCGACCGTTCCTGGTCGATTACAGTGCTGAGCGGTCTACGTACGCACGGTGTCCCGGGGAGGTCTTGGTGGGTGCGACAGCCGGCCCGGTCTGGGGCCGTTCCGAACAGCAGGACTTCCGCAGCCGGGTGCGCGGCACGATGCTCGGGGTCGCGGTCGGGGACGCGCTGGGCGCGCCCGTGGACGCACTGAGCCTGGCGGAGATCAGGGAGGCGTACGGCGCCGAGGGCCTGGTCGATCTGGGGCTCGGCTACGGCCGCCGGGGCGCGGTGACGCATCTGACCCAGCTCGCCCTCTTCTCGGTCGACGGGCTGATACGCGCGCAGGTCCGCCGGGACACCGGCGCCTGGCATCCGCCGACGGACCTGCACCGGGCGTACCTGCGGTGGGCGGCGACCCAGCGGGACTGGGGTCCCGACGAGCGGCGCAAGGACGACGGCTGGCTGGCCCGCGAGGAGTGGCTGTACGCGCGGCGGGATCCGGCGCGGTCGCTGCTGATCGGTCTGGGCGACGAGACGATGGGCACGCCGGAGACGCCGAAGAGCCCCGGCGAGGCAGGCCCGGAGGCGGCGGCACGGTCGGCCCCCTTCGGGCTCCTGGTCGGCTGGGAGCCCCAACTGGTGGCCCAGCTGGCCATCGAGTGCGCGGCGCAGACCCACGGCCACCCCGTGGGATACCTGTCGGCGGGCGCGTACGCGGTGATCGTGCACGGCCTGGCCTGCGGGGAGTCACTCGACGGCGCGGTCCAGCGGACGCTGGCGCTGCTGGCGGCCCGCCCCGGCCACCAGCCGGTCTCGGCGGCGCTCCAGCACGCGCTCGGGGCGGTGCGGCAGGGGATGCCGACGCCGGCGCGGGTCGAGGAACTGCTGGGCGAGGCCACGGCGGACGGTCTCCTCGCGGCGGCGGTGTACTGCGCCCTGGTGGGCGAGGACGTACGGCACGGCCTGTGCCTGTCGGTGAACCACGGCGGCCCGTCCGGAGCGGCGGGCGCCCTGACCGGCGGCCTCCTGGGCGCCCTGCACGGCGAGACGGCCCTTCCCCCGGCCTGGCTGGCCGAGTTGGAGGGCCGTCCCACGATCCTGGAACTGGCGGACGACTTCGCGATGGAGATGACCCAGGGCCCGGCCCTGCACGGCCCGGCGGGCTCCTCCCCGGGCTGGCTGGCCCGCTACCCGCGCTAGTCCTTCACCCGCATGCCGACCACGTCGTCCCCGGCCGGTGCGGGGGCCGGTACCGCGGCCGCCGCGCTGTCGTCGTCCGTGTTGATCCTCTCGATGACGGCCAGGCGTTCCGGGGTGTCCTCCGGCTTGATGTAGCCGACCAGGATGTACAGGACCAGGGAGACCGCGAGCGGGATCGAGACCTGGTACTGCAGCGGTACCCCGCCCTCGATGCTCCAGCTGATCGGGTAGTTCACCAGCCAGAAGGCCAGCAGCCCGAGCGACCAGCTGGTCAGCGCCGCCGTCGGGCCGGAGCGGCGGAAGGGGCGCAGCAGGCCCAGCATCATCGGGATCGCCATCGGGCCCATCAGACCGGCCACCCACTTGATCACCACGGTGATGATGTCCCCGAACGTCGGTGAGTTCACCTGGGTCGCCGCCGCCATGGACAGGCCCAGGAAGACCACCGTCGCGACCCGGGCCACCCGCAGCCCCTGACCCTGGCTCCAGCTCCGCGCCCTGCGCCACACCACCGGCGCGCAGTCCCGGGTGAACACCGCCGCGATCGCGTTCGCGTCCGAGGAGCACATCGCCATGGTGTGCGAGAAGAAGCCGACGATCACCAGGCCCAACAGGCCGTGCGGCAGCAGCTGTTCCGTCATCAGGCCGTAGGAGTCGGAACCGTCCGGCTTCTGCGACTCGACCAGCAGCGGCGACATCCACATCGGGAAGAACAGCACCAACGGCCAGACCAGCCACAGCACCGCCGACAGCCGCGCCGACCGCTCAGCCTCACGCGCGTTCGGCGTCGCCATGTACCGCTGCGCCTGGTTGAGCATGCCGCCGTTGTACTCGAACAGCTTGATGAAGAGGAACGCCAGCAGGAAGACGGTCCCGTACGGCCCCACCAGCGGCTCACCGTGGCCCTGGAGCTCCGGTTCGTCCCAGGCGCCGAAGAACCCGATTCCCTTGTCGTCCAGTTCGACGACCACGGCCACGAACATCGCCACACCGGCCAGGAGTTGGATCACGAACTGGCCGAGCTCCGTCAGCGCGTCCGCCCACAGCCCGCCGATCGTGCAGTACACGGCCGTGATCGAGCCCGTGATGAGGATCCCCTGGTTCAGCGAGATCCCGGTGAACACGGACAACAGGGTCGCGATCGCCGCCCACTTCGCGCCCACGTCCACGATCTTCAGCAGCATCCCGGACCATGCCAGCGCCTGCTGCGTCTTCAGGTCGTACCGGTTCTTCAGGTACTCCAGCGGGGAGGCCACACGGAGCCGTGAGCGGAGCCGGTTGATCCGCGGCGCGAACAGCTTCGAGCCGATGGCGATGCCCAGGGCGATCGGGAAGGACCAGGTGACGAAGGACGTCACACCGTAGGTGTAGGCGATCCCCGCGTACCCGGTGAACATCACCGCGCTGTAGCCCGACATGTGGTGCGAGATGCCGGAGAGCCACCACGGCATCTTCCCGCCGGCCGTGAAGAAGTCGCTCACGTTGTCCACGCGCTTGTGCGACCAGATGCCGATGGCCACCATCACGCCGAAATAGCCGATGAGCACGGCCCAGTCGAGACCGTTCATGTGCGCCCTCCCAGGGGTTCAGCCCGGCGCTCATCGTCCGCACTGCTGCGTGAGCACGACAAGTGAGCGTAGGGTCAAGGGAAGGTAAAAGTATTCGAGAACATGGCTTTGGTTCACATGTATGAACTCATCGCATCAGCTCCCCCGCGTTGACCAGCAAAGACTGCCCAGTGATCGCTCGTGCGCGATCCGACACCAGGAACGCCGCCGCGTCCGCCACATCCCCGTCCGTGGCGAGCTCCGGCAATGCCATCCGGTCCGCGAGCCGCTTCAGGACGACAGCCTCGGCCACCCCTTCCGTCTGCGCCGTGAACTGGACGTACGCCTGCACCGGCGGCCCCCACATCCAGCCCGGCAGCACGGTGTTGACCCGGATCCGGGACGGCCCGAGCTCCCGCGCCAGCGAGTACATCGCGCTGGTCAGCGCCCCCTTCGAGGCGGCATACGCGGCCTGCCGCACCTGCGAGGGCGCCGCCACCGCCGACTGCGTACCGATGAACACGACCGAACCGCCGCCGCCGTCCCGCAGGGCCGGAAGGCACGCGCGCGTCATCCGCAGCGACCCCAGCAGGTTCACGTCGAGCACCGACTGCCAGGTGGTGAAGTCCGCGTCCTCCAGGCCCCCGAAGTAGCTGTCCCAGGCCGCCACATGGACGACGCCGTCGATCCGCCCGAACCGCTCCCGCGCCAGCTCGGCGAGCGCGCGGCACTGCCGCTCGTCGGTGATGTCCGTCGGACGGTACGCCGTGCGCGCCCCGCCCGGATCGATCTCGGCCGCGCTCTTGGCGAGGTTGGCCTCCGTGCGCGCCCCGAGCACCGCGTTCCCGCCGTCCCGTACGACCGCCGCCGCCACCTGGTGTCCGAGTCCGGGACCGACTCCCGACACCACCACGGTCCTGCCCGCGAGCAATGACATCCCGACCCCTCCCGGCCTCTGGCGCTCTATCTGACGGAGCGTCAGAGTATGGGCGACCGCAGGAAAGGGGAACCGCATGAGCGCTCAGGACCGCGGGAGCGACACCCGCAGCGAGGTCTACGCCGAACTGGCCGCCGTCGGCCCGTACGGCGTCCGCCCCGGCCATGCCCTGATCACCATGGTCGAACCGCACCCGGGCCACGAGTACGCCTACAACCGCTGGTACGAGGACGATCACTACTACGCCGGCGCCATGGCCATGCCCTGGATGTACGCGGGCCGCCGCTGGGTCGCCACCCGGGACCTGCAACTCCTGCGCGTGCCCGAGAAGTCGGCCGTCGCCCAGCCGGTCACCGCGGGCTGCTACCTCTCGACGTACTGGATCACCGAGGGCCGCTACGACGACCACATGCGGTGGACGGTGGCCATCAACAAGCGCCTCAACCGCGACGCCCGCGTCCACCAGGACCGCACCCACGTCTTCACGGCCTTCCAGGACCACGAGACGACGGTGTACCGGGACGGGGCGGCGGGCCCGCGTGACTTCCACGCGCTGGACCACCCGTACCGGGGGCTCGTGCTGGAGGTCGTCGACGCGGAGTCGGCCGACCGGCGGGCCGAGCTGCTGGAGTGGCTGCGCTCGCGCCACCTGCCGGGGCGCCTCGCGGGCTCCCCGGCGGCGATGGTGACGATCTTCCGGCCGACCCCGCTGCCCGGCGACCGGATGACCTACGTCAAGCAGGTCGAGGGCGTCGACACCCGGCTGACCCTGCTGTGGTTCCTGGAGACGGACCCGCGGGAGTGCTGGGAGCCGTACTTCACGGAGCTGAGCACCGAGGGGCTCGGCCGGATCGAACTGCTCGCCCCCTTCGTCCCGACCGTCCCGGGCACCGACAGGTACGTCGACCAGCTCCGCTGAGGAGGGTCACTTCAGGGCGTCGGGACACGGCGTGCCGCGCGGCACGTCATAGGGCGCCGCCAGCCGGTACGTGCCCGCCTTCGGGGCCACCAGCATCGTCCACTTGTCCCCGAGGGCGTCCTCCTCGGTCTCCAACAGGCAGCCGTTGACGTTGTCGTACGTCTTCGGCTCGCCGTCGGGACGGTCCTTGGAGGCCTCGGTCTCCTTCGGCGGGTCGAGCTTGTGGCCCTCGGCGTCGACGATGCTCAGCCACGGCGAGTACGGGATCCTGATCAGCACCCGCCCCGGCTTGGTCACCCGCATCGTCCACTCGCCCTGCTCGGCCCGCTCCACCACGGTGTTCGGCTCGGCCAGCGGCGCCGGGTCGATCACCCGGAACAGCTGCCAGTTCGCGTCGCCCCACACCTGCTCCAGATAGGGCATCCCGCGCTGCACCAGCTCCCGCTCGCGCTCACCGCCGTCGCCGTCCGGATCGTCCTTCGGCACCACCACGAAGTGCACGGCCCAGCGCCGCAGCCACTCCAGATAGTTCGCCGAGTTCAGGGTGTCGTCGTAGAAGAGCGGGTTGCGCTCCATGTCGGCCTGGCGGTTCCAGCCGCGGGCGAGGTTGACGTACGGCGCGAGCGCGGAGGCCTCGCGGTGGGAGCGGGCCGGGACGACCTCCACCCGGCCCTTCTCGGCGCCGACCTCCTGCAGCTCGTTGACCAGCGGCGCCAGCTCCCGGGCCCAGGAGGCGGCCGGGGTGGTGTGCACGACGTCGTCGACCGACTTCACGCCGATCCACACCGTGAACCCGACGACGGACAGCACGACGGCGTACCACTTGCGCGAGCGCGGCACCGTGAACGGGAGGGCCGCCACCAGTGCCACGCCCGCGAACAGCATCGGCAGCCGGGTGATGTTGGAGCCGATCTGCGAGCTGATCAGCCACACCAGCAGCACCGACAGCGCGTAGACCGCCGAGGTCAGCCGGACCGTCGTCCACTCCTTGGGCACGAGGAAGAGCACCAGGACCGCGGAGGTGAACGGCAGGATCGCCGAGGCGAACGACATCGGCTGCGTCCCCGAGAAGGGGAACAGCCACGCCGACACCGCCACCACCGCGCTCGGCGCGAGCCCCAGCGCCCAGGCGCCGGGACGTCTCTTCTGCAGGAACATCGCCACCGCGATCAGACCCACGAACAGTCCGGCGACCGGCGAGGCCATCGTCGCGAGCGCGGCCAGCGGGGCGGCGCACAGGGCCTTCGCCCAGCGCTTGTAGCGCCAGCGGTACGGCCAGCAGAACACCACAGCCACCGCGCCGAGGGCGAACATCGTGCCCAGACCGAAGGTGACCCGGCCCGAGGCGGCGTTGCACAGCAGCGCGAACACGCCCGCGAGCGCCGCCCACAGCGGATTGCGCACGGACCGGCTGCGCAGCAGGACGAGCGTGAGCAGCCCGGCGGAGACGGTCCCGGCGATCATCATCGTCGTACGGACGCCCAGCACGGACATCAGATACGGCGACACCACGCTGTAGGACACCGGGTGCATCCCGCCGTACCAGGCGAGGTTGTACGCCGAGTCCGGGTGCCGGCCGACGAACTCGGCCCAGGCGTCCTGCGCCGCGAGGTCGCCGCCGCTGTTGGCGAAGGTGAAGAACCAGACGATGTGCAGGACCCCGGCGAGGGCCGTGACCGACAGGACCGGGTGGCGCAGCAGCCGCTCACGCACGGTGAGGAGGGGGGACTGCGCGGCTGGTTCCTCGGGCACGTCTATTCGCGGGCCGGTTTCCGGGCCCGGATCGGCGTCGTCGGTGCGTGTCGGCTCAGCGGTGGCCACCGTCAAGGCTCCCTGTGGTGTCCTGTCTTCTGTTCTGGCCGCGTCCCGTTTCCCGCGTGTTGTCGGCCCTGACTCTGAGGGTTCTCCGGTCACGCCTTGTGGGCGACGACCTGACCCGTTTCGTGACGCTAGCACGCAGCCCACCGGGCGGCTCCCGGGTGGGGCCGGTCGGTGGGCTGCGGCGCGGGCGGTGCGACCTCGGCGGTTCAGCCGATGCGGGTCGGCCCGGCGGTTCAGCCGATGCGGGTCAGCTTGGCCGTGAAGCCGGGCTCCACCAGGTCGCTCTGGAGCGCCACCGGGACCTTGACCGCGCCCGCGGTGCCACCGTCGCCGACGGTGAGCGTGCCGACCTTGGTGCCGGCCTTCGCCTCGTGCGGTACGGCGTCCGCGGCGAAGTCCAGCTCCACCTTCAGGCCCGTCCAGCCGGCCGCCTTGACGTCCTTCGTCGCCACGACCGGGGTACGGCCGCCGAGTCCGTCGTCGACGTATCCGACGACCTCGCCCTTCTTCAGCAGCGTCTTGGACTCCAGCGCGCCCTGCGCGGCACGGATCAGCTGGTCGCCCGCGTTGAGCGCGGCGGCGAGGATGCCGCTGCCGGTGTCCGGCTGGCGCACCACGGCACCGACGATGGTGCGCGTCTCGCCGCCGACGTCCTGCTTCGCGGCGAAGACCAGGTTGCCGAGGGCGGAGGTGGTGGTGCCGGTCTTGATGCCGACGACGTTGTTCTTGCCGACGAGCTGGTTCCAGTTGCCGTGGTTCTGGCCCTTGTAGTCGTCGTACGACATCATCGCGGCGACCTCGCGGAAGGCGGGGAACTCCATCCCGGCCTTGGCGAGCTTGACCTGGTCCACGGCGGTGCTGACGGTCGTGTTGTTCAGACCCGAGGGGTCGGTGTACGTCGTGTTGGTCATGCCGAGGTCCTCGGCGGCGGCGTTCATCTTCGCCACGAACGCCTTCTCGGACCCCGCGTCCCAACGGGCCAGGAGACGCGCCACGTTGTTCGCGGACGCGATGAGGATGCTCTCCAGGGCTTCCCGCTCGGTGATGGAGTCACCGGCGAAGACGTCGACGGTCGACTCCTGGCCGGCGTCCGACTGCTCCTCGGCGGTCTGGTCGATCTCGATCTTCGGGCCCTCTTCGCCGCTCTTGAGGGGGTGGTCGCGGAGGATGACGTAGGCGGTCATGACCTTGGCGACGCTGGCGATCGGGACGGGCTTCTGCTCACCGGAGGAGCCGAACGTGCCGATGCCCTGGACGTCGAGGGCGGCCTGTCCCTCCTGCGGCCAGGGGATGTCGACCTTGCCGCCGTCGAAGGTGTACGTCTCCTGCGCGGTGAGGTCG
The DNA here is from genome assembly GCF_053587635.1 of Streptomyces sp. NPDC003635. NCBI lineage: Bacteria > Bacillati > Actinomycetota > Actinomycetes > Kitasatosporales > Streptomycetaceae > Streptomyces > Streptomyces sp. NPDC003635. The sequence continues at coordinate 336,688 of NZ_JBSFOK010000002.1, forward strand.
AGGGTGGGGGTGGGGACCGGTCGTACGGCCTGCACGATCGCGAAGGCGATCACCAGGAGCAGGACGAGCGGGGTCCAGATCTTGACCCGGCGGACCAGAGTGCGGACAGGCGTGTCCGGGGGCGGCGGGGTGTTCGTCAGCTCGGCGAGCAGGTCGAGCGGGGGCTTGGGCGGCAGCGGCTGCTGCGTGGTGCGCTCCGGACCGACCTGGGGGACGGCGGCGGTGGCGTCGGGTGCCGAGGGCTTCGCCGAGGTCGCGGGTGTTGCGGGCGTCGCGGGTGTTGCGGGCTTTACCGGCAGGTCGGGCTTGAGGGCGACGAACTTGCTGGTGGGCTGGTCCACGGGGGGCCGGACGGCGCGGAAGGCGGTGGTGGGCTGATCCACGGCCTTGGCGGCGGGCTTCGGGGCGTCCTCGGCTTCGCCGTCGGCCGCCTCGCTCCCACCCGCACCACCCGTGCCGCTTTCGTCGTCGGGTGCGGGTGGCCCCTGCGGGGCGTCCGCGCCGTCGGCGGCCGCGGGAGCGTCTTGGGGGGCGGCCTTCGGGGCCGTGACTTTCGAGCCGGCGGCCCTCGGGTCGGTGGCCTTCGGGTCGGTGGCCTTCGGCTCGCCGCCCGGCTTGGCGTCGGTGGCCTCAGGGTCGGTGCTCGGCTCGGCGTCGTCGTCGGTGGACGGCCTGTCCTCCGCCTCCGTCTCTGCCTCAGCCCCGGCCTCGGGCTCCTCCGCCTCGGCGTCTTGGGTCTCCGTCTCGGCGGCCGCGTCCGTCTCAGGCGCGGCTTCGGCTTCGGTCTCCGGGGTCTCCTCGGGTGCCTCGGCGGTGGTGTCCGCCTCTGCCTCGACCTCCCCGGTCTCCTCCGATTCCGCGTCCGATTCCGCGTCCGCGGCCTCCGCCGAGCCCGTCTCCTCGTCGGACGCCTCGCCCTTGTCCGCGGTTGCCGGGGTCTCGGTGTCGGCCGCCGGTGCCTTCTCGTCGCCGCTCGCCACCCAGGCCGCCACGGCGGCACGCAGCCGGTCGTCGCCGGACTTGGGCTGCTGGGAGTCGGCCTTCTCGGCCTTCTCGGCCTTCTCGGTCTCGGAGTTCTCGGTCTCGGCCTTCGCGGGCGTCTCGGCCTCTTCGGGCTCGGACTCCTCCGTCGTCGGCGCCGGCTTTCTGGCCTCCGCCAGGTCGCGGGACGACAACACGCGCGTGGCCGTGTCCACGCCGCCGCGGGTCATCGCGAGACGGGGGTCGGTGGATTCGCTCCGGGACTCCGGAACCGGAACCGCGCTCCCCGACGTCGGTTCTGCCGACGACTCGCGCTGCTTCGAACTGTCGGGGGACTCGCCCGCCACCGATGCCTCCTAAACCGTGATCGTCTCAATCGCCGCCGCCCGGGACACTGCTCCGCAGCGCTGTCCGAACCATGTACCAGTGTCCTGTGTGCGGGCCTGACCGATGCGATAGACGAGAACGACATACCTACTGGTTCCCTCACAAACAGGTCACGCACCCTCGACAGACCAATGTGAGAGGGGTCACCCTGTCTTTCATCCACGCGGGGAGGCATGGATGGGCAGGAGCCGCAGAACAATTCCGGAGGAGCTTCTGCTGCTGGCACTGGACCCGGCCACGGGTACCACTGCGCAGCCGCAGTCGCTCGACCTCGGTCTGGCCGGAGCACAGCTAGTGGAGCTGGCGCTGGCCGGACGGATAGCCCCAGACGGGGATCGTATCGCCGTGGTGGCACCACGGCCGACTGGAGATCCGACTTTGGACTGTGCGTTGGAGCTGCTGCGCAGGCGTGGCGCTCCCGTACGTGCCGTTCACTGGATCGGCGGACCCCGCTTGGGGTTGCGCCAGACGTACCTCTCGCATCTGGAGCGGTGCGGCATGGTCGCCGCCGTACCCGGTCAGATGTGCGGGGTGCTGCCGACGACGCGCTACCAGGCGACGGACACCGCCATCAGCCGGGAGATCCGGTCACGGCTGGATTCCGCGATCCGCACCGGCGTACCGCCGGACCCGCGGACCGCGGCGCTCGCCGCACTGGCGCACGCGGTCGGTCTCGGCAAGCACCTGTATCCGGGCAACGAGGGCAGGTCCTCGCGGTCCCGGCTGCGGGATCTGATCAGGCACGACCCCATGGGCGGTCTCGTCGCGCACGCCGTGATGGACGTCCAGAACGGCGTCGCGGCCCAGCCGCGCCGCAGCCCAGCCCCGGCGGGCCGCCAACCGGCCGCGGGCGGCAGGGCCGCACCGGAACCCGCTCGTGGCGTTCCGATGCAGCCACGCCGAGGCTCGATGGCGCGCGTCGTGGCTCACTGAGCCGCAGTTCCACGACGTCACGTCACCGCAGTCGGCACGACGCAAGACGCACCACGCACGACGCACCACGCACCACGAGCGCCGCACCGCAGTCCCCAAGGCCGGTTCGGGAGCCGCTGGTCCGCGCGGGGCGACGGGACCGTACGTGTCCGGACGACGACACGGTCCCGCCGCCCCGCGCGGCCGCATGTACGGAAGGATTCGGTCAGGGCTCTGAACTGGCGCTTACATAGCGCATATCCACCGTTTCCCAGCGGTAGAAAGCACCTTGGTGGCAGTCTGCTCAACAGCAGATACGCAAAGTCGCAAGCAGTACATGCAGCCGGAGGTGCACGTCCCGTGGCGTCCAATGTCAATCCCACTGTCAGGCGCCGCCGGCTGGGTCAGGAGTTGCGCCGGCTCCGCGAACTCAAGGGCATGACGGCCGAAGAAGTGGCCGAGCGGCTGCTGGTCTCCCAGTCGAAGATCAGCCGCCTGGAGAACGGCCGCCGCAGCATCAGCCAGCGCGACGTCCGCGACCTGTGCGGGGTCTACGAGGTCGAGGACCACCGGATCGTCGACTCCCTGATGCAGATGGCCAAGGACTCCCGCCAGCAGGGCTGGTGGCACGCCTTCGGGGACGTTCCGTACAGCGTCTACATCGGCCTGGAGACGGACGCGGCGAGCCTCAGGGTCTACGACCCCCAGGTCGTCCCCGGCCTGCTCCAGACCAAGAGCTACGCGGAGGCCCTGATCTCGGGCGCCCTGCCGGAGGTCACCCCGGTCGACATCGACAAGCGCGTCCAGGTGCGGCTGCGCCGACAGGAACGTATCTCTGCCCCGGACAACCCGCTGCGCCTGTGGGCCGTCCTCGACGAGGCGGCGCTGCGTCGCGAGGTGGGCAGTCGGCACGTGATGATCGAGCAGCTGGACCACCTCATCGAGATGTCCCGGCTGCCCCATGTCACCGTGCAGCTCATCCCGTTCACCATGGGCGCGCACCCCGGCGTGAGCGGCCAGTACGCGATCCTGGAGTTCCCGGACGCCGCCGACTCCAGCGTGGTCTACATCGAGGGCGTGACCAGCGACCTCTACCTGGAGAAGGCGCAGGACGTACAGAAGTACAGCGTGATGTACGAGCACCTGCGGGCCCAGGCCCTGAACGCCGACCAGAGCCGGGAGTTCATCGCCGACGTGGCCAAGGACTACGCGCGCTGAGCTGCGGCGCCGGAAGATACACCTTCGCCCGCCCGTGGCGGAAGTCCCCACTGGAATATGCCATCCAGTCGAGTGAATAGTCGCTCCGCACCTCGATGTTGGCGAGTAGCGTCGATCACGCCATCGAGCAACACCGATTGGCGAAAACCGTGCCGTGCGGACGGAAGGCACCCGCACGGCACGCGGTCAGCAACTCAGCAACTGGTTACCGGAGCGAACATGGCAATCAAGCAGGGTGTCACGGACACGTGGGTCAAGTCCTCGTACTCGCAGGGCAATGGCGCGTGTGTCGAGATCAAGTCCCCTGTCCTGTCGGCAATGGCCGTCCGGGACTCCAAGGTCCCCGAGGGTCCCGTCCTGGCTTTTCCCGCGACCGCGTGGAGCGCCTTCGTGGCCTCGGTCAAGGCGTAAGGGGCCGCCCCCTGAGCCTTGGCCGATGACGATCGACAACCGCGCAAGCATCACGCGAGAGCCCTCTCGACCAGCCCGCCGTCCTTGCCGAGGGGGCTCGGCTCGTGCCCGGCGAACGCACAACGCGTCCGCCGGGCACGGCCGTTCACCTCACGGGGAAGGCGACGTCGCAGACCGGGTCCTCCGGGCCCGCCGCGTCCCAGTCGGCGAAGTAGACCTCACGGCACGGGCCGGTCATCCGCAGCCCCTGCCCCGGGATCCACTCCTCCACCGCCTCGAAGGCGGCCAGGATCTGCGGATGGGCCACCTGCGCCTTGGTGATCCTGGTGTACGCCAGCCGCTGGGCCGGCTCGACGCGCAGCTTCGTCGCACGGGTACGGCCCTGCCGCTCGACCCAGGCCCGGGCCGCCGCCTCGTCGGCCACCGGCACGCAGGCCTCGGCCGGGCCGTCGCTCTCCATCGACACATCGGAGTGGTACACGACGAACGGCGCCCCGGTGATGCCGCCGCACTCCCGGGACCCCTCCTCGAGACGCCCCAGCGAGGCGCCGATCCAGGCCGGCAGCTCGCCCGCCAGCACATGCCGGGTCTCGGTGATCAGCACCTGCGCGGGCACGTCCACCGTCTCGACCACGAACTTTCCGTACATCTCGGAGCTCCTCCCCGACAGCCGTCCACGGAGGTACTCGGCGAGTGTTCGCTGACCCGCCACCCGCGTCTCCACGTCCACCCAGTAGGCGTCGAGCCGGCCGGCGGCGGTGATCCCGTCCGGTGCACCGACGACCTCCGCGATCCGGGCGAGCGGCATGTCGAGCTGGCGCAGCAGCGCCACCAGACGCGCGCGCTCGACCTGGTCGGCGCGGTAGTAGCGGTAACCGCTGACCTCGTCGACCCGCGCCGGCGCCAGCAGTTCCAGGCGGTCGTACAGCCGCAGCGCCTTGGCGGACAGCCGTGCCCGCGCGGCGAACGCGCCGATGGTGAGCAGTTCCTCGTCCACGGCCTCATCCTCCGTCACCGGGCGGCTCTTCCGCCCGGTGACAGGGAGGCTCAGCCCTGCCCCAGGGGCAAGGTCAACCCGCGAGCTGCGCCTCGACGGCCGCGACGAGCTCCGCGGCGTCCGGCTCGGTCTGCGGCGAGAACCGGGCGACGACGCTTCCGTCCCGGCCGATCAGGAACTTCTCGAAGTTCCAGCGGATGTCCCCGCTGTGCCCCTCGGCATCGGCGAAGCCGACGAGCCGCTCGTACAGCGCGTGCCGCCCCTCGCCGTTCACCTCGACCTTCTCGGTCATCGGGAAGGTCACGCCGTACGTCGCCGAGCAGAACTCGGCGATCTCCTCGGCGCTGCCCGGCTCCTGCCCGAGGAACTGGTTACAGGGCACCCCGAGCACGGTGAGCCCACGCTCCGCGTACCGCTCGTGCAGCCGCTCCAGCCCGGCGTACTGCGGGGTCAGCCCGCACTTGGAGGCCACGTTCACCACCAGCACGACCTGGCCGGCGTACTGCTTGAGATCGGCGGAGCCACCGGTGAGCGCGCCGATCGGGACGTCCAGGGGGCTGCCGTTGCTGCTGTCTACAGTCATGCTCGGATGCTAGCTCCGCCGGGTGACACCGCTCCGGCCGCCTCCACCAGCACCTCGCCCGCGGCCGTCCGCACATACAGCACCGACCGCCCCGCCCGCCGCCGCTCCACGAGGCCCGCGTCCAGCAGGACCCGCAGGTGGCCGCCCACCGAGCCGAGCCCCTGGCCGGTCACGGCGACCAGCTGGGTCGTGCTCAGGGGTGAGCCGAGCAGCGTCAGGACCGTGGCCCGGGCGGCGCCGACGAGGGCCCCGAGTCCGGCCGGGGCGGGTCGTCGGCCCTCCTCGGCCAGCGCTCCGACACACGGGTACACGACCGCGTACCGCTCGAACCCCTCCCATGCCACCCACCCCGCCCTCGGTGTCACCGGTACGAACACCAGTTCCGCACCGGACAGCTCCCGGGGCGGGTACTCGTGCCGGTTGACCTGGAACCTGCTCTCCCCGAGCCAGCGGGTCCCCGGCCGCAGCGAGTCCAGCACCGCCGCCCAGCCGTACCGGCTCACCTGGACGGTCCGGGCGACCACGTCCGCCTCCAGGACCCGTCGGCGCCGCTCCCAGTCCGGTCGTACGGTCTGGTGCCAGACGTATGCGAGAAGCGCCGCCGCCCGGGACGGCAGGTCGTCCCGGTCCAGCTCGGCGGGGAGCGGGCCGGCCAGGGACACGGCGAGGTGGGCGCGGGCGTCCTCGGGACGGGCGGCGCGGACCCGGGCCACGCCCTCCTCGAAGCTCTCTCCGTCCCGGGGCGTCGGCGTGAGGAAGTCGGCGATCCAGTCCCGCCCGAGCCCGGCGCGCACCAGCAGCGCGGTCACCGGGTCGGCGGCGAGCAGGGCCCGGTACCCGGGCCGGTGGACGCGCAGCCAGTCCCGCTCCCCGGGATGCGCGCCCACGCCCGCCTGCAGCAGCTTCAGACTCGCGAAGGTCTCCGCGAGCGGCGAGAGCACGAACCGGCTGCGCGCGAGCGTGTCCGCGTTGATCTGCCACCAGCCCATGACGCCCCCCACCTTTCGTGCCCACGCGAAACATTAACCGGCCCCGCGCGGCCCGCCGGAGACTCCGCCCATGCGCTACCGACTCCTCTTCCGCACCCCCGAGTTCACCCCTCTCTTCCTCTCCTCCTCGGCCCAGATCGCGGCCCAGACGGTCGGCGGCCTGGCGCTCGGCACCCTGGTGTACCGGGCGACGGACTCCCCGCTGCTGTCGGCGGTGAGCATGTTCGGACCCTCGCTGGCCCAGGTGCTCGGCGCGTCCCTCTTCCTCTCCGGTGCCGACCGCCTGCCCCCGAGGGCGACCCTGACGGGCCTCTCGCTGGCCTTCGCGGCGGCCACGGCCGTCCTCGCCGTCCCCGGCCTGCCGATCCGGGCCGTGTTCGCCGTGCTGCTCGCGCAGGGCCTCGTCGCCTCGCTCGGCGGGGGAGTGCGCTGGGGCCTGCTGAACGAGATCCTCGCCAAGGACGCCTATCTGACGGGGCGTTCGGTCTTCAACATGATGAGCGGGATCATGCAGATCGCCGGTTACGCGACGGGCGGCGTCCTCGTCACGCTCCTCTCGCCCCGCCTCTGCCTGCTGCTCTCGGCACTGCTGTACGTCCTCGCGGCGGCCGTGGTCCGCCTCGGCCTCACCCCCCGCCCGCCCCGCGCCTCGGGCCGCCCCTCCGTCTCGACGACCTGGCGCGCCAACGCCCTGCTGTGGTCCTCCCGCCCCCGCCGGACCGTCTACCTCGCGCTGTGGATCCCCAACGGCCTGGTGGTGGGCTGCGAATCGCTCTACGTCTCCTACGCCCCCGAATCCGCCGGGACCCTGTTCGCCTGCGCGGCCCTCGGCATGCTGGTCGGCGATGTCACCGTGGGCCGCCTCCTCCCGCCCGCGCGGCGCGCCCGGCTCGGGGTCCCGCTCCTGTGTCTGCTGGCGGCGCCGTACCTCCTGTTCGTCCTGCACCCCGCGCTGCCGCTCGCCGCCACCGCGGTCGCCGTCGCCTCCGTCGGCTTCGGCGCGAGCCTCGTCCAGCAGGAGCGTCTGATGGCCCTGACCCCGGACGAACTGAGCGGCCATGCCCTGGGGTTGCACTCCGCCGGGATGCTCACGTGGCAGGGAACGAGCGCGACGGTGGCGGGCTCCCTCGCTCAACTCACCTCTCCGGCAACGGCGATGACGGCCATGGCCGCCCTCTCCCTCGTGGTGACGGCCTCCCTCGCGCCGGGCCTGCGTGCCGAGCACACTCGGACCTGCCCGACATCTTGACGTGTCCCTGCCCGAGTGCGTTTATGGGAGCGCTCCCATGTTTCTGTGGTTGTCCCTGTTTCCGGCGCTTACTGGAGTCGCAGTGAGAAGACAGAGCACGAGACGAATCCCCTTAACCGCCCTGCTCACGGCGCTGGCCGCGCTGCTCGGTCTGCTGGCCCTGGGCACGGCCCCCGCCGGGGCCGCCGAGCCGCCCGTCGCCCCACGGGCCACCGGCCTGCACATCAGCGACGGCCGCCTGCTGGAGTCCAACGGCAACGACTTCGTGATGCGCGGCGTGAACCACGCCCACACCTGGTACCCCGACCGGACCCAGTCGCTGGCCGACATCAAGCGGCTCGGCGCGAACAGCGTGCGGGTCGTGCTGTCCAACGGCCACCGCTGGACCCGGAACACGCCCGAGGACGTCGCCGCGGTCATCGCCGACTGCAGGGCGAACCGGCTGATCTGCGTCCTGGAGGTGCACGACACCACGGGCTACGGCGAGGAGGCGGCGGCCGCCACGCTGGATTCGGCGGCGGACTACTGGATCGGCCTGAAGGACGTGCTGGCCGGCCAGGAGAACCACGTCATCGTCAACATCGGCAACGAGCCCTGGGGCAACACGGATCCGGCGGGCTGGACGGCCCCGACGATCGCCGCCGTCAAGAAGCTGCGGGCCGCGGGCTTCGAGCACACGATCATGGTGGACGCGCCCAACTGGGGCCAGGACTGGCAGGGCGTGATGCGCGCCAACGCCCAGGCGGTGTACGCCGCGGACACCACCGGCAACCTGATCTTCTCGATCCACATGTACAGCGTGTACGACACGGCGGCGGAGATCACCGACTACCTGAACGCCTTCGTCACCGCGAAACTCCCCATCCTCATCGGTGAGTTCGGCGGCCCCGCGGACCAGTGGGGCGACCCGGACGAGGACACGATGATGGCCGCGGCGGAGCAGCTCGACCTCGGCTACCTGGCCTGGTCCTGGAGCGGCAACACCGACCCGATCCTGGACCTGGCGATCGGCTTCGACCCGAACCGGCTCAGCTCCTGGGGTCAGCGCATCTTCAACGGCGCCAACGGCATCGCCCAGACCTCGAAGGAGGCCACGATCTTCGGCGGCACGGCCCCCGACACGCAGGCCCCGACGGCGCCCGGGACCCCGACGTCCTCGGGGGTTACGGCGACCTCGGCGACGCTCACCTGGCCCGCGGCCACTGACAACGTTGGCGTGACGGCGTACGACGTGGTGCGGGTGAGCGGAGGGACGGAGACGGTGGTGGCGTCGTCCACGACGAGGACGGCGACGCTGACCGGCCTCACCGCGAACACGTCGTACACCTTCGCGGTCTACGCCCGCGACGCGGCCGGCAACCGTTCGCCGCGCTCGGCGACGGCGGCCGTGACGACGACGGCGACCCCCGCGGGCACTTGTGCGGTGGGCTACCGGGTGTCCAACGAGTGGCCGGGCGGCTTCCAGGCGGAGATCACGATCCGCAACACGGGCACGACGGCCGTGAACGGCTGGACCCTGGCCTTCACCTTCCCCGACGACCAGAAGGTCACGAACATGTGGGGCGGCACCCCCACCCAGACGGGCAGCGCGGTCTCCGTGACCGCCGCCTCCTGGACATCCACGATCCCGGCCGCCGGCTCGGTCACGGTCGGCTTCACGGGCACGAAGAACACGACGAACGCGCCCCCGACGACGTACACGCTGAACGGGGGGACCTGCGGCACGAGTTGACCCCCGGACGGGCCGGAGCCCTCACTTGACCTCCGGCCCGTCTCACCGGGTGAGGCGCTCGGCGTGGTCGCGCTCGTCGTCGTGGACCACGCCGGGGCGGGTGTCGCGGAGGCGCCACCGCGTGGTGCGCCCGTCGGGGCCGTCGAGGCGGCCCTCGGACAGCGCGCTCTCGATCCGCCCGCGCAACTCCGCCTCGTCCGCGGGCTCGGAGGCGAACAGCACGCGCAACCGGACCTCGTCGCCGATGCGCTCGGTGGCGGTGTGGTGGGCCGCCAGCGGGCACGGGGGCTCGTGCTCCCAGTGCCCGCAGAGCGCGACCGTGATGGCGGCGCCGGGTGCCCTCACATCACCGTCGGCTTCGATGACGAGGACCGCGTCATGGGCGAATGCTGTGCGCACGGGTTCAGTATCGGCGCGGACGGCTCCCGTGCGGGTGCGCGGTGGGTGAGGCCGGCCACGGTCACGGTCGCCGCGCCCGCGCGCAGGGCGATCTCGAGCCCTCTCGGACGCTGGGCCCAGACCTTGTTCACGAGGAGGACCAGGACGGTCACGCCGACCAGGGCGACTAGGGCCGCCCCGGCGTCCGTCTCACAGCCGCGCCTGGGACCGGCGCACGGTCTCGGGGTCGATCTCCTGGATCTGTACGACGACGCCGTCGGGGTCCGTGACGCGGATGCTGCGGCCGAAGTCCTCGTCGACGAGGGTGTGCTCGTAGCCGTCGGCGGTGAGCCGGGCGGACACGTCCTCGAGCCGTTCGTCGGTGGAGAACCCGAGTTCGACCGTCCCGGGCGGGCGGCCCTTCGACACGGCGGCGTCGTGGACACCGACCCCGCCGGCCCCGCCGTCCAGCTGCGCCCACACCGCGACGCCCGTGTCGGTGCGGTAGGTGAGGCCGAGGCCCTCGTAGAAGCGCCGGGAGGCCGCCACGTCGGCGACGTAGCGGATGGGCAGAACGGTGAGCATGACGTCTCCTGAAGCTGGAGGGGGAGGTCCGGCGCGCGGCCGGGTGACCCCGAACCGGGTCATGCGCCCAATCTGGGCGGTGCCGGGAGGTCTGTCGTCCACGCGGTCGCGGTATGGCGGATCACGCGGCTAGGGTCGGTGGACGTGGCGGAAAACGTCAGGCTCGACGAGGACGACCGGCGCCTGCTGCACGCGCTGCAGCTCGACGGGCGGGCGTCCTTCGCCCGGCTGGCGACGGTTCTCGGCATGTCCGAGCGTGCCGTCTCGCGCCGCTACCACCGACTGCGGTCCCGGCTCGCGCTGCGCGTGGTCGGCGTCACGCGCCACGACCGGCGTGCACAGGAGGACTGGTTCCTGCGTGTCACGCCCGCACCCACGTCGGTCGACGCCGTCGCGCGCGGACTCGCCCTCCGCGACGACACCTCCTGGATCGCGTCCCTTACGGGCAGCGGCGGGCTCAGCTGCATCCTCCGCGTCCCCGTGCCGACCGGCGGCACGGGCAACGCGCTCGAGCGGTTCCGGCGCGGTGCGGGCGTGGGGACGGTGACCGCCCAGCGCCTGCTCGCGCCCTTCGCCGGAGTCGGCGGATGGCCGGGCAGGCTGCAGGCGCTCACCCGGGACGAACGGGAGGCCCTGGCACCGCCCCTTTCCGGGCCCGACGTGGCCACGGCGTCCGCCGCCACACCCCGGTCGGACGACGACGAGCGCCTGCTGGGCCTCCTCGCCACCGACGGACGGACGAGCGTCGCCCGCCTCGCCGCCGCGTCGGGGATCCCCGAATCGACGGTGCGCCGCCGGATCGGCGAGCTCACCGGCCGGGGCGTGCTGATGTTCGAGGTCGAGGTCGATCCCAAGCTCTACGGCCGCCACATCGACGTGATCTGCTGGCTCGACGTGCGACCCGCCGCGGTCCGGGCCGTCGCCGACGCGCTCGGCTCCCACCCGGAGGTCGCGTTCGCGGCCACCACCACGGGGAGGAGCAACATCCTCGCCATCCTCGAATTCGCCACCACCGACGAACTCGACGCCTACCTCGCGGACCGCCTCGGCGCACTCCCGGGCGTGCACCGCGCAGAGACGGAGATCGTCTCCCGCTGGCTCAAACGCGCCGGCCCGCTCCTGATACCGCGCACCTGAGACGGCGCCCGGAATTCTCGGAATGCGGGGGCCCGTACGTGTCGAGAACGAGCCCCCGGCTCCGTCCCAGGGACGTCAGCGGCCGCCACCGGCCGCACGAGGCACAAGGAGAGACCGTCATGGCGATTCAGCGGCTGGACAACGTCGGCATCGTCGTCGAGGACATGGACGCCGCCGTCGCGTTCTTCGTGGAACTCGGCATGGAACTGGAGGGCAGGGGCGAGGTCCAGGGCCTCTTCGCGGACCAGTGCACGGGACTCGACGGCGTCCACTGCGACATCGCGATGCTCCGCACCCCCGACGGCCACAGCAGGCTCGAACTGGCGAGGTACCGCAGCCCCGAGCCGATCGCCGCCGGCCCCCGCGACCGCCCCCACAACATCGTCGGCACCCACCGCGTCATGTTCGCCGTCGACGACATCGAGGACACCGTCACCCGCCTGCGCCCGCACGGCGCCGAACTCATGGGCCAGATCGCCCGCTTCGAGAACAGCTACCTGCTCTGCTACGTCCGGGGCCCGGAGGGCATCATCGTCGGCCTGGCCGAACAACTGAGCTGAGCACCGTCCGACGATCCGAGCAGCGCCACCAAGCCTTTCGCCCCTGCTGGTATCAGCGGTGGATGTCATCGGAACAGCTTGGGCACCGGGCACGCTCCAGGGGATCGCCCGGCTCCTCTCGCCTGGAGAGTACGAGTCCACCGGATGTCATGGGCTGTCCGCACGCAGGACAGGTCGGGGCGTCGCTGGTCATGTGGCGCACAGCAACGGGGAGCGGACGCGGCTTCGCACTGGCGGCAACGGGCCGACAGCCCCACGGACCGCCTCACAGGCTGCACCGGCAGTAAAGGTGGGAGCCCACTATGCGCGCACGGGACGCCAGGGCCGTGAACGCGGCGACCGCATCGTTGGCATGGAGGTGGTCGGCGAAATCGACCTCCTCGATCTCGTACCACTGGGCCGCCACCATGGGGATCATGTCCTCAGGGAGAGCGGCGAGAACGTCCCGCCAGCGATCCGGAAGTCGCTGGAGGACCAGGCCCGTGTCCCAGGGGGAGTCGACATTCATGGGATCACCCTGGGGATACGGCGTTTCGGGCCAGACCAGCTCCGGCGCATCCCGCTGATCGGAGAAGGGGACACCTTCGGCGTAGGCGACCAGTGGGGCCAGCGCGACGTTCGGGTCCAACCCCTTGGCGTCGATCCAGTCCGCGCCCGCCTCCTCCAACGACGTACCGCGGAGCCAGTCGCCGTCCGGGCCGATGGCCTGGTTCACCGCCGTAGTGCGGTCGGTCGCGTGGAAGTAGTCGTACAGCACGCCCATGTCGGTCTCCGTCGTCCACCGTCCTGCCCTGTGCCGAGAAGTAGAGCAGGCGGCACCGACATCAGGTCGGCGGAGTCGACACTTGATCTGTCAGCACATGACCGACGACCGTGATGGGGCCGGAACCGGCGCCGATCGGCGACGAAGGGCCGGCCTGGGAGGAAAACCTCCTGAGCCAGCCCTTCACTCTGTGCCCCCGGCAGGATTCGAACCTGCGACACCCGCTTTAGGAGAGCGGTGCTCTATCCCCTGAGCTACGAAGGCGCGCGGTGGCGCGGTCGAGAGTTGTTGCGCCGCCGCCGACAGTGTAGCGGGTGGGTGGATCGCGGGGCCGGGGAGTGGTTCGCCCTCGGCCCCGCTCCGGCCCCGCTCCGGGGTGTGCCCTCGGCCCCGCTCCGCTACGGGGTGAGGGCCGCGGTCAGGAAGGACTGGACCGTGGGGGGTACCCGCATCGTTCCCCGGGTGCGGGGGCTCATCATGTAGACGACCCGGCGTTCCAGGTCCCGGGTGGCGCCCAGGCCGCTGAGGTAGCCGTGGACGACGCCCGCCATGCCCCACGCCGTGGTGCCGCCGGGCAGGACCATGCTGTCCAGGCCGGCGCCGCAGAAGGCCCGGCCGCCCCTGACGTACGGGACGTCCGGCACCCGGAACATGTGGGCGAGGCTCTTCTCGGTGAGGAGCTCGCCGCCGAACAGGGCCGTCAGGAAGCGGTCCAGGTCGGGGACGGTCGAGATCATCTCGCCCGCGGCGCCGTGGATCGTCGGGCTCTGTTCGGTGACGTCGACGCCGTTCTCGTACCCCTTGATGTGCGGGGCGGGCATCGTGGGGTCGGTGCCCGGCAGGGTGGTCGACGTCAGGTTCAGCGGGCGCAGGATCCGGTCCTCCACCTCCCGCGCGTACGAGCGTCCCGTGAGCTGTTCGATCAGCATCCCGGCCACCACGTAGTTGGCGCGGGTGATCTGCTGCCGGGTGCCCGGGGGGAAGCCGATCGGCTCCCGCAGGGGGAGGTCGATCAGCTGGGCGGGGGTGAAGGTGTCCAGACGGTGGCTCAGGAACCACGGGGTGTCGTTGTAGCGGACGTCGCTGTCGTCGGCCAGGCCGCTGGTGTGGTCGAGGAGCTGTCGTACGGTCACCGGTGCCTGGAGCAGGCCGGGCAGGTGGGCCTCGACCGGTTCGTCGGGGGCGATCAGACCCTCGTCGACGAGCGACAGCGCGACCGCCGCCACGAACGTCTTGGTCACCCCGCCGACACGGAACCTGTGGTCGGGGCCGGCCGGTTCGCCGGTGGCGGTGTCGGCGACTCCCGATGCCGTCGACCAGGGGCCCCGGGGACCCTCGGCCCGCAGGATCACGGCCGTGGCCTCGTCGTCCGGGCGGTGGCCCACCGCCTGTTCGAGTGCCTCAGTCACCGGACGCCACCCGCTCGACCGGCTCGTCCTCCGTATGCGCCCACGTGGTGATCATCTCGCCCTTGCCGAAGCCCCCCGCCCGCCGGACGGTGTCCGCGACGAAGGTGTTGACCCGCTTGCCGTTCTCGGAGTTGGTCAGCACGATCAGGCCCTCGCCGCTGTCCACCCGGGTGAAGGTGCCCACCCTGAAGCCGACGGTACGGCCGCCGTGCCCGTACTCCACCTCGCCGGTGCTGGTGTCGACAACGGTGCCGAGGCCGTAGAAGCCGCCGGGATGCCACATGGTCAGCATCTGCTGCGCCAGTGGGCGGCTGATCAGGGTGCCGGGTTCGCCCCGCCACGCGCGGCGGATCTCCAGCGCCACCTTGGCGAGGTCCGCCGCGCTCGCCCACAGCCCGCCGGCCGCGACCTCGTTGCGGACCCGCCAGCGGCCCGGGACCGGGGCGCCGTCCGGATCGTGGCCGACCGCCACCGGGGCCGGGGCGACGGCGGGGTGGTCCTGGTCGAAGGTGCTGTCGGTCATGGACAGCGGTTCGAGGACCAGGCGCCGCATCATCGCCCCGAACGGCTCGCCGGTGACGTCGAGGAGCAGTTGCTCCAGCACCGAGAAGTTGATGTTCGTCTTCTTGAAGACGGTGCCCGCCGGATGCTCGGCCCGCACCGGCGCGTTGGTGGCGGGCGGGCGGCCGTGCAGGATCTCGGGGATCGACGGCATGGGCTCGGTGGGCAGGAAGTTGGTCGGGGCGACATGGCTGAGCCCCGACTGGTGGCTGATCAGCTCGCGCAGGGTGATCCGGGCGCCGTCCGGGACCTGCCACGTGGTGAGGTAGCGGTTGATGTCGGCGTCCAGGTTGAGCACTTCGTCGCCGACGAGCTGGAGCACGGCCAGCATCGTGACGTGCTTGCTCACCGAGGCCACCTGGAAGGCGGTGTGCGGGGTGACCGGCTCGGGGCGGTCGGCCGCCGTCACGCCGTAGCCCTCCAGGGTCACCACCTCGCCACCGCGCAGCAGGGCGATGCTCACCCCGGGTACGCGGTGGGCCGCCATGACCTCCTCCAGCTCCCGCCGGAAGTCCGGCGGCAGGAGGACGGCCCGGAGCGGCTCGGGCGCCGGTCGTACGTCGGTCGTCATGCCCTGTCCTTCCCTCAGCGAGTCGACGGCCTCGGCCAGGGCGGCCAGGGTGTCGTACTCGTACAACATCCGCAGGGTCAGCGGCAGACCACGCCGTCGTGCCGCGCCGATCACCCTGATGACCATCAGGGAGTCCCCGCCGTAGTCGAAGAAGTTGTCGTGCGCGCTCACCCGTTCCAGGCCCAGCACCTCGGACCAGATCTCGGCGAGCGCCCGTTCGACGGGGGTGCTCGGGTCCGGGCCCGCCGGATCCTCGGCCGGTTCGGGCGCGGGGAGTGCGGTCCGGTCCGGCTTGCCGTTCACGGTGAGCGGGATCCGGTCGAGCGGGACGAGGAAGTGGGGGACGAGGGCCGCGGGCAGGGTGCCGGAGAGCTGTCGGCGCAGCCGGGCCGGCTCGGCGTCGTCGGCCACCACGTAGGCCACCAGGCGCTGTTCGCCCTGGCCGTCCCGCCACGGCAGTACGAGCGCGTCCCGTACACCGGGTACGGCGAGCAGCGCGGCCCTGGTCTCCGCCGGGGCCACCCGCACCCCGTTGATCTTGACCTCGTCGTCCGTCCGCCCGGCGTACCGGAGCGTGCCGTCCGGCAGCACCCGGGCCAGGTCACCGGTCCGGTAGAGGCGGGCGCCGGGCGGGCCGTACGGATCGGGGACGAAGCGCTCGGCGGTCAGGTCGGGGCGGCCCGCGTAGCCGCGCGCGAGACCGACGCCCGCGACGTAGAGCTCACCGGTCACGCCGGGCAGGACCCTGCGCAGACCGGCGTCCAGGACCCGGGCACCGGCGTGCGGGAGGGGCCGGCCGATCGGCACGGGGCCGGTGAGGGGGCCGGCCGGGACCCGATGGGCGGTCGCGTCGATGGTGCACTCGGTGGGGCCGTAGGTGTTCCACAGCTCCACCGAAGGGCACAACGCCCGGACGCGAGTGGCCAGTTCACCGTCGAGCTGCTCGCCCGCCGAGCACAGCAGCCGCAGCGAGTCACACCCGTCCCAGCCCTCCGTCTCCGCCAGCAGGCGCAGCACCGACGGCACCACCTGCAGGACCGTCACCCGGTGGTCGGCGACCGAGCGCAGCAGCGCCGCCGGGTCGCGTTCCGCCCCGGCCGCAGCGAGCACCACCGTGCCTCCGCTGATCAGCGGGGCGAACAGTTCCCACCCGGCCGCGTCGAAGCCGATCGACGTCTTGTGCAGCACGCGGTCGGCGGGACCGAGGCCCTGCGCGGTCAGCGCCCAGGAGACCCGGTGCGCGAGGCCGCCGTGGGTGATCTGGACACCCTTCGGCCGGCCGGTGGAGCCCGAGGTGTGGATGACGTACGCCAGTTGCTCGGCGTCGGTCTGCCGGGCGGGCGCCGTGGCCGGACCGGCGTCCAGGGGGGCGTCCTCCAGGAACAGCGCCCCGGGGTGGTCGAAACCGCGGGGGGCGCTCTCGCGCCGGGTCAGAACGGTCCGCGCGTCCGCGTCCGCGACCATGAACCGCAGCCGGTCCGGAGGCGAGGCCGGATCCAGCGGCAGGTACGCCCCGCCCGCCTTCCACACCCCGAGCAGGCCCGCCACCAGGTCCGGTCCGCGGTCCAGGAGCACGCCCACGGTGGACCCGGCGCCCACGCCCCGGGCCCGCAGCAGGTGCGCGAGGCGGTTGGCGCGGGTCTCCAGCTGCGCGTACGACACCGTGGTCGCGCCGTGGACGAGGGCCGGGGCGTCGGGGGTGCGGGCGGCCTGTTCCTCGAACAGTTCGGGGAGGAGGGGTCGGGGGCCTTCCGCCCGAACAGGGCTGCCGAGTTCCTCCAGCAGCGACCGCTCCTCCTCGGACAGGAACAGTTCCGCCCCCGCGTCCCCGTCCGCGTCGGCCGCCATCGCTTCGAGCACCCGCCGGTACATCGCCCCGATCCGCCCCAGGGCGGTCTCGCTCAGGACGCCCGTACGGCTGCTGAGGCCGAGGTGCCCGGCCAGGGTCGTCACGGCGAGGTCGAACTCGGTGCCGCCCTCGGCGAGCGTGGGTGCCACGTCCACGAGTTCCTGGTCGACCTGGCGGAAGTCGAGGTAGTTGAACGACACGGTGACGAGCCGCCCACCGCCCGCCATGCGCTGCATCTCCGGCATCGGGAAGCGGCGGTGGGGCCACAGCTCGACCTCGCGGTCGAAGGCCGACCGTACGAGGTCCCGCCAGCTGCCGTCCGCCCGGCGGCGGTCGTGCGCGAAGGGCACGGTGTTGAGGTACATGCCGTGCACCCGGTCCGCGCCGACCGCCTCCGGCCGGGCGTCGCAGACGAGACCGGTGGTGAAGGACCGGTCGCCGGTGAGCGCGCCGAGCACCTTCAGATGCGCGGCGAGCAGCACGCTCTTGAGCGAGGCCCTGGCCCCGCTCGCGAGGGCGCGCAGTCCGGACTCCAGGTCGCCGATCGGGACCCGTAGCCTGACCTGGCTGTCGTCCGAGGACCCGGGAGTTCCTCCCCAGCCGTCCGGCAGTGCGAACGGGGGGTGCTCCTCGACGATCCCGGACCAGTAGGCGCGGTCCTCCTCGCTCGCCAGGGCCCTCAGCTCGGCCGCGACGAAGTCGGCGTACCGCAGCTCCGGTTCGTCGGACGGTGCCACGCTCTCGCCGTCGCGGAACCGCCGGTAGCACTCCAGCAGCTCCATCAGGAGGTTGTAGTGGCTCCAGCCCTCGGTGATCGCGTGGCAGCGGACCATTGACAGCCACCAGGCCCCGTCGCCCTCCGGATGCGCGGCCAGCCGGAGCAGGGGCGGGGCGGACAGGTCGAACGGCCGGGCTCGCTCCTCGGCCTGGAAGGCGCGCAGGGCCTGCTGGACGTCCCGGCCGGTGACGTCGTGCACGGACAGCGGGATCTCGGCGGCCGGGTGCACCAACTGCACCGGCACCGAGCAGGAGTCGAGGTCGAAGGAGGTGCGCAGCGCCTCGTGCCGCGCGGCGACCGTGCGGGCCGCGGCGACCAGGGCGGCCGGGTCGAAGGGCACCTCGTCGCGGATCCGGAACGACGTCACGCTGTGGTAGCGGCGCAGCCGTTCGTCGGCCAGCATCTCCACGACCATGCCGGTCTGCGTCTGTGACATCGGGTAGGCGTCGACCAGGCTGTCCGGCAGCCGCCCCCGGTCCTCGGCGGTGAGCAGCTCGAACGGCTCCACCAGGGCGGTGGCGACCGCCGGTGCCCGGTCCGCCACGAGGGCGGCGAGAGCGGCGACCGTACGGCAGTCGAAGACATCCCGTACGTCGAGGTCGAACCCGCTCGCGCGCAGGGCGCCGACGAGGGCGACGGCACGGATCGAGTCGCCGCCGAGATCGAAGAAGCTGTCCTCGGCGCCGACGCGTTCGCACTCCAGGACCCTGCGCCAGGCTGCGGCGATCCGCTCCTCGGTGCCGGGGCGGGGGGCGAGGAAGGTGTCCGCGCCGGACGTGGAGGGAGAGGGCAGGGCCGCGCGGTCGATCTTGCCGTTGGCGTTGAGGGGGAGCGCCTTCAGGGCGGTGAAGGTGGCCGGGACCATGTAGTCGGGCAGGCGGTCCGCCAGGTGGCGGCGCAGGGCGTCGGCCACGACCGTCTCCGGGACGCAGTACGCGGCGAGTTCGCCGTCGACGGCCGTCACGAAGGCCTGGCGGACGGCGGGGTGGGCGGCCAGGACGGCCTGGACCTCGCCGGGCTCGACCCGGAAGCCGCGGATCTTGACCTGGTCGTCGAGCCGGCCGAGGAACTCCGTGATTCCGTCCGCGCGTTGCCGCACCAGGTCACCGGTGCGGTAGAGACGGGCGCCGGGTTCGGCGGAGTAGGGGTCGGGCAGGAACCGCTCGGCGGTCAGGTCGGGGCGGTTCGCGTAGCCGCGGGCCACACCCGTGCCGCCGACGTACAGCTCGCCCGGCACGCCTGCCGGTACCGGCTGGAGCGAGCCGTCGAGGACGTACATCGTCATACCCGGCAGCGGCCTGCCGATCGGCAGGATCTCCTCCTCGGGTTCGGCCGGTACCTCATGGACGCAGGTGCCGACGGACGCCTCGGTGGGGCCGTACTCGTTGATCAGCCGGGTCTTCGGGGCGAGGGCGCGCCAGCGCAGCAGCGTCGTCCGGGTGAACGCCTCGCCCGCTACGACGAGGACCGGGGCGAGCGCGGCGGCCTCGGCCGGGGTGAGCTGGTGGGCGAGCACGTCCAGGTGACCGGGGGTGAGCTTGACGAAGCTGTACGGCGCCCCCGCCGACAGCCGGCCGCCCAGATCGGCGAGATCGACCCGCTGGGAGACCGTGTGCACGGCCTGTCCCGTCACCAGCGGCGCCCACAGGTTGGGGACGACCAGGTCGAACGCCACCGAGGAGAACAGGGGCGCGCCGCCGGTGCCGTTCGACGCCAACTCGCGCGCGGCCCAGCCGACATGGTTGGCCAGACCCCGGTGGGTGACCTCGACGCCCTTCGGCGTACCGGTCGATCCGGAGGTGAAGATCACATAGGCCGGCCGGTCCAGGGCGTCGACGGGGGGCGGCGGTGGGGCGGGGACGTCGGCTGCGGACCGGGCGCCTTCGTCCAGGAGCCCTCCTTCGTTCAGGAGCCCTCCATTGTTCAGGAGCCCCCCTTCGTCCAGCAGCACCTCCGCCCCGGACACCTCGACGATCGCCGCCACCCGCTCGGCCGGGTACGACGGATCCACCGGCACATAGGCCGCGCCCGCCTTCCACACTCCCAGCAGCGCGGCCACCAGCTCCGGACCCCGGTCGAGCAGTACGGCGACCCGCGACTCGGGGCCCACTCCACGGCCGCGCAGCCGGTGCGCGATCCGTTCGGCCTCGGCGTCCAGCTCGCCGTAGGAGAGCGTGTGGTCCCCGGCGCGTACCGCCCCCGCCTCCGGAGTCCTCGCGGCCTGCGCCTCGAACTGCTCCAGCACCGACGCCGTAGGGGCCTCGGACGCCGTGGAGTTCCACTCCACCAGCTGACGCCGAAGTTCCGGCTCGGGGAGATGGGACTCCCGGGCCGAGCCCTCCGGATCCGCCGCCATCGCCTCCAGCACCGACCGGTACAGCGCCGCCAGCCGGGCCGCGTTGGGGCGGCTCAGGGCGCGGGTGTTGGTCTTCAGGCCGATGCGCCGGGAGATCGTGGTGACGGCGAGGTCGAACTCCGTGGTTCCCGGAGCCAGCACGGAGTCCAGGTCGACCGCGTCGCTCTCCAGACGGTCGAAGTCCACATGGTTGAGCAGCACGTCCACCAGCCGTCGGCCGCCCGCCATGCGCTGCATCTCCGGCATGGGGAAGCGCCGGTGCGGCCACAGTTCGGCCTCCCGGGCGAAGGACCGCGCCACGAGGTCGCGCCAGGTGCGGGCCGTCCGGTCGTAGGCGAACGGCACGGTGTTGAGGTGCATGCCGTAGATCCGGTCGGCGTCCACCGCCTCCGGCCTGGTGTGCACCACGACACCGCTGGTGAACTCCGTTTGCGGGGTGAGCAGGCTCAGCACCTTGCCGTGCGCGGCGACCAGCACGCTCTTGAGCGAGGCACCGGCCCGGGCGGCCAGCGCGCGCAGCCCGTCCTCCAGGTCGTCGAAGGGCACGGACACCCAGAAGTGCTCGGCGGGCCCGTCCTTCTCGCCCCAGCTCTCGGGGAGGGAGAACTTCCGCGGCCCGTCGATCGTCCGGGCCCAGTAGGCGCGGTCCTCCGCGGACGCCAGGGCGCGCAGCTCCCCGGCGACGGAGTCGGCGAACCTGACACCGGGCGGCGGGTACGGCGGCAGCGGCAGGCCCTGGCACAACCGCCGGTAGCAGGAGAGGAGTTCCTGGACCAGGGAGTGGTAGCTCCAGCCCTCCACGATGCCGTGGAACTCGGTCACCGACAGCCACCAGCCGTCGTCCACCAGATGGGCCGTCAGCCGGAACAGCGGGGGCTCGGACAGGTCGAACAGACGGGCCTTCTCCTCGGCGTGGAAGGCGTCGAGATCGTGCCGCACCTCCTCGGTGCCGAGGCCGCGCAGATCCCGTACGGCCGTCGGGATCGTCGCCGTCTGATGCACCAACTGCACTGGCACGGAGCAGGACTTGAGGTCGAAGGAGGTGCGCAGTACGTCGTGCCGTTCGACGACCACGGCGGCGGCCGCGCGCAGGGCGTCGAGGTCGAAGGGGACCTCGTCGCGCATCCGGGTGGAGGCGACGTTCTGGTAGTTGCTGTGCCGGTCGTGGGCGAGCATGTCGACGACCATGCCGATCTGCGTCTGCGCCATCGGATAGGCGTCGGCGAGCCCGGCCGGCAGCAGCTCCCGGTCCGCGTCGGCCAGCAGCTCGAACGGCCGCACCGCCTCCTGTACGACGGCCTGGCCCCGCCCCGCCACGACCTCGGCGAGACCGGCGACCGTGCGGTGGTCGAAGACGTCCCGTACGGCGACGTCGAACCCGGCGGCCCGCAGGGCGCCGACGAGGGCCACCGCCCGGATGGAGTCGCCGCCGAGGTCGAAGAAGCCGTCCTCGACGCTCACCCGGTCAAGGCCCAGCACCTCCCGCCAGACCTCGGCGACCCGCTCCTCGACGGGGGTGCGGGCGGCGGTGTGTGCCCGGTCTCCGCCCAGGTCCTCACGGCCGGGCGCGGGCAGGGCGCGCTTGTCGAGCTTGCCGTTGGTGGTCAGCGGGAGCCGGTCCAGGGCGACGAAGGCCGCGGGGACCATGTACTGCGGCAGCGAGGCCGCCAGGTGCGCCCGCAGCTCGGCCGGTCCCGGCGCCTCGCCAGCGGGAAGGACGTAGGCCACGAGCTGTTCCTCGCGGACCACGACGACGGCGTCGCGCAGACCGGGGTGGGTACCCAACGCGGCTTCGATCTCGCCGAGTTCGACGCGGAAGCCGCGGATCTTGACCTGGTCGTCGATCCGGCCGAGGAACTCCAGTCGCCCGTCCGGGAGCCGCCGGGCCAGGTCACCGCTGCGGTACAGCCGGGAGCCCGCGGGGCCGAACGGGTCCGGCACGAAACGCTCGGCGGTCAGCTCGGGGCGGTGCAGATAGCCGCGGGCCACGCCCGGGCCGCCGACGTGGATCTCGCCCGGCACCCCGACCGGCACCAACCGGCCGTGCCGGTCCAGCAGATGGACGCGGAGATCGTCGAGCGGGCGGCCGACGACACTGCCCGCTCCGGGCGCGAGGTCCTCCTCGGCCAGCCGGTGGCAGGTGGTGTGGACGGTGGTCTCGGTGATTCCGTACAGGTTCACCAGGGCGACGCGCTCCAGGCCGCGCCGTGAGGTCCAGGGCTCCAGCTCGCGGACGTCGAGCCGCTCTCCAGCGAACAGCACGGCCCGCAGGGCGAGTTCACGCTCCCCGGCGCTCGCGGCCAAGCCGCGGAAGGCGGACGGCGTCTGGCTGAGGACGGTCACCCTCTCCGCCGCAAGCAGGTCGAGGAACTCCTCCGGCGAGCGGGTGACCGGATACGGCACCACGACCAGCCGCCCGCCGTGCAGCAGCGCACCCCACATCTCGAAGACCGACACGTCGAAGGCGTACGAGTGGAACAGCGACCACACATCGCCGTCGCCGTACGCGAGAGGGCGCCGCGCCTCCCGCAGCAGGCGCACCACGTTGGCGTGGGTGAGCGCGACCCCCTTGGGCTTCCCGGTCGAACCGGACGTGTAGATCGTGTAGATCAGGTTCTCGGGGCTGCCCGGGACGCCCGGATCGGTGTCCGGCCGGGCGGCGATCAGCTCCGCGTCCCGGTCCAGCAGGACGAGTTCTCCGTCGTACGCGCCCTCCAGGACGCCGGAGTGCGCGGACGTGCTCAGCACCAACGGGGTCGCGGTGTCCGCAGCGATGTACGCCAGCCGCTCGGGCGGGTTCGCCGGGTCGAGGGGGACGTAGGCGGCGCCGGACTTCAGTACGCCGAGCAGGGCCGGCATCAGCTCGATGTCGCGCTCCAGGCACAGTCCGACGAGGTCCTCCGGGCCGACGCCCTTGGCCCGCAGCAGGTGGGCGATCCGGTTGGCGCGGGCGTTCAGCTCGCCGTACGACAGCGTCCGTCCGCCGTACGAGACGGCCGGGGCGTGCGGCGCCCGGCGTACCTGCTCCTCGAACAGCTCATGGACGCGTCGGGTGACGGGGGACCCGCCGGGCGGCCCCGCTGCCTCCAGCAGTGCCGTGCGCTCCTCCTCGGTGAGCAGGTCCAGGCGGGACAGGGGGACCTCCGGCCGGGCGGTGGCGGAGGTGAGGAGGCGGACGAAGTGGCTCAGCATCCGCTCGGCCGTCGCGCGGTCGAACAGGGCTGTGGCGTACTCCAGGTGGGCGGTCAGGGTGCCGTCCCGGCCCTCGTTCATCACCAAGGAGAGATCGAACCGGGCCGGGAGGTCGGCGGGCGGGACGCGGGTCATCGTCACGCCGGGCAGCCGGTAGTCGTCGACCGTCTCCTCGCGGAGGGTGAACAGCACCTGGAACAGCGGGGTGCGTGAGCGGTCGCGGTCCGGTTCGAGTTCCGTGACCAGATGGCGGAACGACACCTCCTGGTGCTCGAAGGCGTCCAGCACCGTGCCGCGGGTGGCGGACAGCAACTCGTCGAAGGCCGGGTCGCCGTCGAGGCGGCCGCGCAGGACGAGGCTGGTGATGCCGTAGCCGAACAGGCGCTGCCATTCCGGGCGGTTCCGGGTCGACAGCAGGGTGCCCACGGCGATGTCGTCCTCGCCGGTGTACCGGGCCAGCAGCGCCTGGAAGGCGGCGAGCAGCACGGTGAACGGGGTCGTGTCGTGCCGCTTGGCCAGATCGCGTACGGCGCCGGCGAGTTCCGCCGGCAGCGCGCGGGCGACCGACGCGCCCCGGGGGTCGCGTACGGCGGGACGCGGCCGGTCCGTGGGGAGGGCGAGCGGGGTCAGGCCGGCCAACTGATGTCGCCAGTAGGCGAGATTGCGCTTCCCGACGTCCCCGGCGAGGCGTTCGCGCTCCCAGGCCGCGTAGTCCGCGTACTGGAAGGGGAGCTGCCGCGGGCCTTCGCCGGGACCTGCCGTGTACAGCGCGCTGATCTCCTCCGCGAACAGGTGGGTCGACCAGGCGTCGCAGGCGATGTGGTGGACGACCACGATCAGGATGTGCTCGTCGGCCGAGCGGCGCAGGAGCCGGGCGCGGACCGGCCATTCCCGCTCCAGGTCGATGGGCCGACGGAAGTCCTGGGAGATCCGCTCCCGCAGGTCCGCCTCGGAGAGCCCGAGGACGTCCTCGACGGGGAGCTCCGCCGGGCGGACCGGGTCGATGACCTGGACGGGTTCGGGATCCTGCCAGGCGTACCGGGTGCGCAGGATCTCGTGCCGGGCGAGGAACCGGTCCCAGGCCCGGGCGAGGGCCGGGACGTCGAGCGGTCCCCGCAGCCGCAGGGCCAGCGGGACCAGGTACTCGGGGCTGCCGGGTTCCAGCCGGTTCAGGAACCACATCTGCTGCTGGCCGTGGGACAGCCGCAGCGGTCCGCCCCGGTCGGCGCGGACCGGGTCCCCGCCGCGCCGGCCGCGGCCCTTTCCGGCGAGCCGGCGCCGCAGCAGCTCGGCGCGGAGGGCGTCCCGGTCACCGTGTGCGCTCGTGCCCATGATCGGTCTCCCTTGTCTCGGTCAACTTCTCGGTCGTGGCGGCGTCTTCGTCGCGCAGTGCCGGGGTGGTCGTCGCGGCCGTGGCCAGGGCCGCCATGGCGCAGCCGATCAGCAGGAACACGACGGCCGTGCCGGAGGCGGAGAGGGCGAGGCCTGCGAGCAGGACGCCGAGCACGTTGGCGCCGGTGGCGACGAGGTGCGAGGTGGCCGCGACCCGGCCCTGGAGGGCGTCGGGGGTGGTGCGGACCTGGTACACGGCGGCGGCGACGTTGAAGACGCCGGTGACGCATCCCGTCCCGGCGAACAGGACGCCGAGGACGACCGGCTCCCGGGCGAGGGCCATGGCGCTGATCAGCGCGGACCAGCAGAACAGCCCGCCGATCAGGACGGTGCGGAGGCTGATCCGGCGCTGCCACCAGTTGCCGCTCAGCGCGCCGACGATGCCGCCGATCCCGCCCGCCGCGACGATGACGGCGACGGCGCTCTGCGGCCGGCCCTCCTCCTTCAGCAGGACGAACAGCGCGAGCGGGAGGATCTGCAGGAGGAGGTTGCTGACGGCGACGAAGACGAGTGCCGTGCGCAGGAAACGCTGCCGCCACAGCCAGCGCAGCCCTTCGACGAGTTCGGTGCGCAGTGACTTGGGCGGGGTCCCGCGCCGCTGCTGGAAGTCCTTGCGGATCAGCAGCAGGCTGCCCAGCGAGGCGAGTCCGGCCAGCGCCGAGAAGAGGAACGGCGCCCAGCGCGCCGCGCTCTGCAGGAGGACGCCGCCGGGCTGGCCGAGCAGGACCGCGGCGCGTCCGCGTGCCTCGTTGCGGGAGAGGGCGGTCGCCAGCTGGCTCGCGTCGACGACGTTGCGCACGGCCCCGCGCTCGGCGAGCCGGTACAGGATCGCGAGGCCGGTCTCCAGGAACGCGACGGCGGCCAGCTGGACCGCGGAGAACCCGCCGAGCGCCAGGGTGACGACGAGGCTGCCGAGGGCCACGGCCCGTACGCCCTCGCAGACCGCCATCAGCCGCCGCCGGTCCCAGCGGTCGACGAGGACTCCGGCGGGGAGCTGCACGAGCAGCAGGGGCAGGAGCGCGGCGAACGACACCGCCGACATCACCAGCGGCGAGTCGGTGTGCCAGAGCGCGATCAGCGGATACGAGACCCCCGCGACCCTGGTGCCCAGCAAGGACACGGCGGCACCGGACCACAGCAGCAGGAAGTCCCGGTTCCGCCGCAGAGAGGGCGGACCGGTCGAGGGGGGCGTGGTCATGCGTCGACGGTGGGACGGGCCCCTATACGGGATCTATTCGCCCTCTATGCGCGATCTATACGGTTATGCGCCGCGCCTCTGTGGTGGTGCGCCGCCGCTGTGGTCCGGCCCGGACGGAGCGAGAAACGGAGCCCGGACGGAGCGGGGTCAGGACAGGGGCACGTGGGTGAAGCGGGACGCGGCCCGCAGGTCCGCCGCGATGGCGTCCGCCGTGCGCCGCAGCGCCGGGAGGACGTGCTCCTCGCAGTCCTCGGGGGCGTGCCGGGCCGCGTGCATCGACACGGCCGCCGCGGCGACGGTCCGGCCCGTCCGGTCGTGGACGGGGACGGCGAGGGTGCGCAGCCCGTGCTCGTGTTCGTCGTCGAGGAGGACGTGACCCGCGTTCTCCAGCAGGACGCGGCCCTGTGCCGTCTGCCGGGCGGGCAGCCGGGTGCCCGGCGCGATGTGCACGCTCATGACGCGCGACGCGGTGACCCCGGCCGTGCACTGGATCTCCGCCCCGCCCGCGGCGGGCACCGCCAGTGACGTCGATTCCTGGATCCGGGCGGTCAGGTCCGCCAGGTGCGGGGTCGCGAGCCGGGACAGGGAGGTGCGGGAGAGCGGCGGGAAGCCCAGGGACAGCACCCGGGGCGTGAGCGCGAACGCGCGGTCGTCGTCCGGCAGGCGTCGCACCAGGCCCAGATGCTCGTACGTGATCAGCGCCCGGCGTGCCGTCGCCCGGGCCAGCCCGGTGGCGGTGGCCACCTCGGTGAGCGTCAGCCGCGCCCGTCCCTCGTCGAAGGCGGTCAGCACCGTCAGACCGCGGGCCAGCGACTCCACGAAGTCCCGGCCCAGCTCCTGCTTCGACGCGCCCGTCCAGGCCGCGAGCCCCGAGGGCGGCGGCGACGGCTCCGGCTCCGCCGCCTCGCGCAGCTCCCGCTCCATCCGCGCCACGGCGGCCCGCAGCGGTGGCAGCAGCGTCTCGCGCAGGTCCGCCGCCGAGTGGCGGCTGGTGTGGCTCACCACGCTCGCGACGCAGGCGATCCGGCCCGTACCGGGTTCCCGGACGGGGACGGACAGCGCCACCAGACCCGGTTCGATCAACTGGTCGTCCACCGCCCAGCCCTGCTCCCGGGCCGCCGTCACCCGGCGCGCGAACTCCTCGTCGTCCTCGGGCCGCTCCCTCGGGGGTACGGCCGGGAAGCCCCGGTCGTGCGGGTCCGCCGCCCGGCGTTCGCGCCACGCCCGCCACTCGTCCTGCGTCCACTCCGTGGCGAACAGCGGTCCCGGCGCGGTGCGTTCGGCCGGGAGCAGGTCGCCGATGCGGAAGCTCAGGGACATCGCCCGGCGCCGGGTGGCCTGGTGGATGAAGCGGATGCCGTCGCGGTCGGCGACCGCCAGCGAGACCGACTCGTCCAGCGCGTCGGCGAGCGCGTCCGCGGGCCCGCGCAGCAGCGAGGGCAGGCGCAGGGCGGCCAGGCAGGCGTTGCCCAGGTCCATCAGACGGGGGGTCAGCACGACATCCCGGCCGTCGAGGCGGACGTACCCCATGCGGGCGAGGGTGGAGGTGATCCGGTCGACCGTGGAGCGGGCGAGGCCGGTGGCCCGCTCCAGTCCGCTCGCGCTCGCCGTGCCGCCCGCCTCCGTCAGCTCCCGCAGCACGCTGACCCCCCTGATCAGCGGCGCGACCGCCTCGGCTGGTGGCGTGTCGGTCGGGGTGTGGGCGGGCATCGGGTCTCCGGTACGGCGGGTGACGGCAGGCCCCACGGTAGTGGCGGACGGGCTCCGCGTGAGCCGCGGTACGGGCGGCGCCCTGAGGGCGAGGGCAGTGCGGCTACCGCCGCGTCACCCGTACCACGTGGTCCCCCGACAGCTCCGCCGACACCGCGATCCGGATGCCCCGCCGCGGGTCCTGGAAGTCCTCCCCGGGTGCGAAGGGCGCGTCCGACAGCTCCGCGTGGACGTTCGGGCTGCGGGTGCAGCCGCCACTGTCGCCGAGGCTGTCGTACACCTGTACCGGCCCCTGCCCGGTGTCCACGTCCGCGTCGACCTTGTAGATCAGCACCCCGGGCCGGCACACCGTCTCGTCGTTGCCCTCGCGGGTGCGCAGCTCGACGGCGTATCCGGTACGGCCGTCCAGGGGGACGAAGACCAGTTTGGGGCCGCCGGGGCGGGCCAGCGGGGTCAGCCGGTACTCCGCCGTCCCGGGCGCCGTCGCGCAGCTGATCTGGGCCGGGTCCAGCCAGCCCAGCTTCCACTTGTGCCAGCCGAGGAGGTCGTTGTTGGCGCCCCAGTCCTCGCTCATGATGTCCCAGTGCCCGACCGCGCCCCCGCCCTCCTGGGTGTAGAGGTCGGGCAGTCCGAAGACATGGCCGTTCTCGTGGGGGAGGACGCGGTAGCCGGTGCGGTCGTAGGTGCCGGAGCCGTCGTCCTGACGGGAGTAGACGAAGGAGGCGTTCGCGACGGGAACGCCGTCGGCCACCGGGGCCTCGGTGTTGCCGGCGAAGGTGACGGACAGGACCGTGTCCAGGGCGGAGGGGCCTGCGTTGGGGGTCACCAGGACGTTCAGGAAGTCGTAGCGCCGGAAGTCCACCTTCGGGTCGGCCACGGCCACGATGTCCTGCACGAGGCCGCGGTAGCCGGGGTCGAAGGGGGCGCCGCGTTCTATGCCGTACTCCTCGAACGACTTCGGCATCCGCAGCCAGCCGCGGATCGGGGTCTCCGCGCGGTAGTCGAGGCGGCCGTAGGAGCTGGTGCGGAACCACTCCCGGGTCTGCGGGAAGAACTCGCGGTAGCGGTCCATGGCCTTGCCCCGGCCGCGGGCGTCGGAGAAGTCGATCATCAGGGTCAGCGCCCGGACCGTGCCGGTGGAGCGGGAGTAGCCGCTCGCGGTGGGGACGCCCTCGGACATCTGCACCGACGGGCCCCCGCTGATCATGCAGGGGCCGAGCGCCGAGGTGCGGGCCAGCGAGATCGGTCCCGCCTTCGCCGTCGTCCCGCCCGCCGAGAGGTGCCCGGAGCCCGCCGAGGTGCTGACCGCCAGGGTCAGCGCGGTCACGGAGGCGAGGGCGGCGACACGGCGGGGGCGTATCCGACGGCTGGACGGCTGCATGCAGGGGCCCTTCGTCCACGGCAGCCGCCGGTCTGGCTGCACCCTTGCGATCACCCTCGGCCGACGGGGGCGCGGGCGCGCGCTGGAAGAGCCCGAACAGGGCACCCGGAGAGGCTGTGACTCAGGTCACAGGAAATCTCTTCCCGGGCGGGAAATAACCGGGGACCCTCTCCCCGTTTAGACCAGTGTTCGCGCGAAACGGGGACAGCTTCCCCGGATCGCCGTCACACGCCTTACACAAGCCACTCACGCCTCAGAGGAGGACGCCGTGCAGACCGCGATCCCCGTGCCGCGCAAGGTGACCCGGCCGCGTGCCGACGCCCTCCGCAACCGGGAGCGGATCGTCACCGCCGCCCGGGAGATGTTCGTCGAGCACGGTCCGGACGTACCGCTCGACGAGATCGCCCGCCGCGCCGGTGTCGGCAACGCCACCGTGTACCGGAACTTCCCGGACCGGGACGCCCTCGTCCGCGAGGTCGTCTGCTCGGTCATGGACCGCACGGTGGCCGCCGCCGAGGCCGCGCTCGCGCAGAACGGCGACGCCTTCGAGGCCCTGGAGCGCTTCGTGCACACCGCCGCCGACGAGCGGATCAGTGCCCTGTGCCCGATGATCTCCAGCACCTTCGACCAGAACCACCCGGATCTGGAGGCCGCGCGCGAGCGGAGCGAGCAGATCATCGCGATGGTCATGGAGCGCGCCCGGGCGGCCGGGCAGCTCCGCGAGGACGTCGGTGTCGGTGACCTGATGGTCGCCGTCGCCCAGCTCAGCCGGCCCCCGGCCGGCACGGGCTGCCTCAGCGCCGACCGCTTCGTCCACCGTCACCTGCAGCTGTTCCTGGACGGACTGCGGGCCCCGGCCCGCTCCGAACTGCCGGGAGCCGCCGTCACCTTGGAGGACCTCCGCCAAGCCTGACCGATCGCGCCTCCCGTCGACCTGTCCACGTCTCCACGATTTTTTCCGTCACGAAGTCCCGAAGTGGGTACCTCCATGTCTCAATCAGCCGTCAAGGCTTCGTCCGTACCGGATGCCAACCCCGATTCCAACCGCTGGAAGGCGCTCGTCTTCATCGCGCTCGCCCAGCTGATGGTGGTCCTCGACGCCACCATCGTGAACATCGCGCTGCCCTCCGCCCAGCAGGACCTGGGCATATCCGACGGCAACCGGCAGTGGGTCGTCACGGCCTACGCCCTCGCCTTCGGTGGACTGCTCCTGTTCGGCGGCCGCATCGCCGACCTGTGGGGCCGTAAGCGCGCCTTCGTCGTCGGTCTGGCCGGCTTCGCCGCGGCCTCCGCGCTCGGTGGCGCCGCCACCAACGAGGCCATGATGTTCGGCGCCCGCGCCCTCCAGGGTGTCTTCGGCGCCCTGCTCGCGCCCGCCGCGCTCTCCCTGCTCGCCGTGATGTTCACGGACGCCAAGGAGCGAGCCAAGGCGTTCGGCATCTACGGCGCCATCGCCGGTGCCGGCGGTGCCGTCGGCCTGATCCTCGGCGGCTTCCTCACCGAGTACCTGGACTGGCGCTGGACCTTCTTCGTGAACATCCCGTTCGCGGTGATCGCCGCGGCCGGTGCCTGGTTCGTCATCCGTGAGCCCGAGGGCGGCCGCAACCGCAACCCGCTCGACATCCCCGGCGTCCTGCTCTCCACCCTGGGTCTGGTCGCGCTGGTCTACGGCTTCACCCGCGCCGAGTCCGAGGGCTGGGGCGACGCGGTGACGGTCGGCATGTTCGTCGCCTCCGCGGTCCTGCTGCTGGCGTTCGTCCTCACCGAGGCCAAGGTCAAGGCCCCGCTGCTGCCGCTGCGCGTGATCACCGACCGCAACCGCGGCGGGATCTACCTCTCGCTCGGCCTCGCCATCATCGGCATGTTCGGTCTGTTCCTGTTCCTGACCTACTACCTGCAGATCGTCCAGGGCTACTCGCCGGTCAAGACGGGCTTCGCGTTCCTGCCGATGATCGTCGGCATGATCACGGGCTCCACCCAGATCGGCACCCGCCTGATGACCCGGGTCGCCCCGCGCCTGCTGATGGGCCCCGGCTTCCTGGTCGCCTCGGTCGGCATGCTGATGCTGACCCAGCTGGAGGTCGACTCCTCCTACGCCGCCCTGCTGCTGCCCGCGATGCTGCTGCTCGGTCTCGGCATGGGTACGGCGTTCATGCCGGCGATGTCCCTCGCCACCATGGGCGTCAAGCCGCAGGACTCCGGTGTCGCCTCCGCGATGGTCAACGTCTCCCAGCAGGTGGGCGGTGCCATCGGTACGGCGCTGCTGAACACGATCGCCGCCTCGGCCACCACCACCTACATCGCCGACCACATCGGCGGTGCCGCCACCCGCTCCCAGCAGCAGCTGGTCCAGCTGGAGGGCATGGTCGAGGGCTACACCACCGCGATCTGGGCGGCCGTCGGCATCCTGCTCGCCGCCGCGCTGATCGCCTTCACCTTCGTCAACGCCGGCAAGCCCGGCAGCACGCCGGTGGCCTCCTCCGAAGAGGGCGCCGGTGAGGAGCTGGCGGTTCCGGTCGTCGCCCACTGACGACCCCCTCTTCGGGACGGACCCGTACGTGCGGGGAAGGGGACGCCCCGTACGTACGACCCCAGGATCTGCCCTGGCACCGCGTGAGTGAGCGGCTCAGCGGAGCCAGGGCAGATCCGCACCCGCTTCATCGGGCTCGAGTCCCTCGGCGACGATCCGCATGATCTCGCCGAGGGACTTCTGCTGTTCCGGGGTGAGCCGGTCGAAGAGCGCGCCCCGCACGGCCGTCACATGGCCCGGCGCGGTCCGCTCCAGCACCGCGAGCCCCTCGTCGGTCAGCACCGCGAACTGGCCTCGCTTGTCGGAGGGACAGTCCTCGCGGCGCACCCAGCCGTTCTTCTCCAGTCGGGCGACGGCGTGGGAGAGGCGAGAGCGGGTGATCTTCGCGTACCTCGCCAGTTCGGTCATCCGCAGCCGGCGCCGGGGGGAGTCGGCGAGCTTGACGAGCAGCCCGTAGTAGATGTGCGGCATCCCCGCGTCCCGCTGGAGCTGACGGTCCAGGTGGTCCTCCAGGAGGGTCGTGGCCTGGAGGTAGGAGCGCCAGACGCGCTGTTCCTCGTCGGTGAGCCAGCGGGGCTGGTCAGCGGATGCGGGTGCGGATGCCGAGTTCATGGCTCCACTGTACGAGTAGGCTCCTTGAAACTTAAACGAATGGAGCCTATTCTGACGTAGAGATTTAGAATTCAAGTAACCCCGCTCCGTCCTGATCGCCGGGGCCGGGAATCGCGTCAGAGGGAGCCGCCCGTCATGACCGCCGCAACCCCGGAGCGCATGCCCGCTCTCTATCTCAGCCACGGCGCCCCGCCCCTCGCCGACGACCCCGTCTGGCCCGGCGAACTCGCGGCCTGGTCCGCCGGCCTGCCCCGCCCGAAGGCGATCCTCATGGTCTCCGCCCACTGGGAGGAGGCCCCGCTGGCGCTCGGCGCCGTGCGGCCCGTCCCGCTGGTCCACGACTTCTGGGGCTTCCCGCGCCACTACTACGAGGTGACCTACGACGCCCCCGGCGCCCCCGGACTCGCCGAGTCCGTGCGCAAGCTGCTGCGCGCCCCCGGCGTGCCCGTCCAGGACATCCCGGACCGCGGGCTCGACCACGGCGCGTACGTCCCGCTCGTGGAGATGTTCCCGGCCGCCGACATCCCCGTCCTGCAGATCTCCATGCCCACCCTCGACCCGGTGCGGCTCATGGAGATCGGCCGGAAGCTGGCCCCGCTGCGCGACGAGGGCGTGCTGATCGTCGGCTCCGGCTTCTTCACCCACAACCTCGCCGCGCTCCGCCAGGGCGGCATCCCCGCCTGGTCCGCCGAGTTCGACGACTGGGGCCGCCGGGCCCTGGAGAGCCGGGACTGGGACGCGCTGCTGGACTTCCTCCACAAGTCCCCGGCCGGCCGGTACGCCCACCCGCGCACCGAGCACTTCGCCCCGCTGTTCGTGACCATGGGCGCGGCGGAGGCGGGCGGCGAGCTGGACGCGCAGAAGTCCGTGATCGACGGGTTCTGGATGGGGCTCGCGAAGCGGTCGGTGCAGTTCGGCTGAGCCGGCCGTCGCGTGTGACCTGGCATAAAGACCGCGTGTGGGGTACCTGTGAGATTCCCGTGAGGTTGCCCCTCCCGGCAACCTTCGGGGAGCGCGGTCCGTCTTCACGGATGAGGAGCGCGGTACGGGATGTGACGGGTGTCACATTCGCACAGTGACCCCAGGGGTTCGCGGGGGCTGCGGGGCACCCCGTGACTCTCGGGTTGACCTGCGCCTCTGCGAGGGGCGACGAACCCGCCTCGGGCCGTGCGGCCGGACAGGGTACTGCAAGATCAGAAAAATAGTAGGACGGGTTGGGAATTCTGTCCTGATTCCAGTCGTTGTTTCCATCGGATGCAGGGCACCCGAGCAGAGTGCCGGGCAACCAGGACCACCCGCCAGCCCACCATCGCAAGGGAGCACGCATGGCAACCCGTGCCGTCGCCCGTCGTCAGTCCGCCACCGGCGAGACGGACGCCGCGGCAAGCAGTGTTCGCGCCCATGGCGGCGAGATCGCCGATCGCGACCTGGTCGGCATGTACCTCGACGAGATCGCCCGCACCCCGCTGCTCGACGCCGCCAAGGAAGTCGAGCTGTCCCAGATCATCGAGGCGGGTGTGTTCGCGCGACAGGTCCTCGACGGGTACGAGGAGTCCACGGCGGACGCCTCCCGTGAGGAGCTCGAGGCGCTGGTCGCCGAGGGGGAGCGTGCCAAGGACGTCTTCATCCGCTCCAACCTCCGGCTGGTCGTCGCCGTCGCCCGCCGCTACCCGCGCAGCGGACTGCCGCTGCTGGACCTGATCCAGGAGGGCAACGCCGGCCTGGTGCGCGCGGTCGAGAAGTTCGACTACCGCAAGGGCTTCAAGTTCTCCACGTACGCCACCTGGTGGATCCGTCAGGCGATCACCCGCTCCATAGCCGACCAGTCCCGGACCATCCGGCTCCCCGTCCACCTGGTGGAGGAGCTCGGCCGGATCCGGCGCGTGCAGCGCGAGTTCAACCGCGAGAACGGCCGGGACCCCGAGCCCGCCGAGATCGCCGCGGAGCTGGGCTCCACGCCGGAGCGCGTCGCGGACGTCCTCGACTGGGCCCGCGACCCGGTCTCGCTGAACATGTCGGTGGACGACCAGGGCGAGACCCAGTTCGGCGACCTGCTGGAGGACACCTCGGCGGTCTCCCCGGAGCAGTCGGTGCTGACCCTGCTGCGCAGCGAGGAGCTGGACGACCTGATCGGCCGTCTCGACCAGCGCACGGCTTCGATCATCAAGATGCGGTACGGCATCGACGACGGCCGTGAGCGCACGCTGACCGAGGTCGGCAAGGAGCACGGTCTGACGCGCGAGCGCATCCGGCAGATCGAGAAGCACGCGCTGCTGGAGCTGAAGAAGCTCGCCCGGGACACCGGGTTCGACGCGGCGGCGTGATCGGGGCGGTGTGAGCGGGGGCGAATCGACCGGGGCGACGTGAGCCCGGGGGCGTGCGGGGTGCCACAGCCGCGTACGCCCGGTGGCGAAAGACCGCGCAAACATGGCGCGTAACACCGCTTCAACCGCCGGGGCCCTGGGAACAACTTTTCAGGGTCCAGGAGTTCGGGCCTCGCGATCCCCCCTCGCGGGCTCACCCTGAACCAAGTCCCGCCGCTACATCCCCCCCGGCGCCGGGACTCTCCCAGAGCCGGATCTCGGCGCCCTCCCCCCCTGGGCGCCGGGGTCCGGCTTCTCCATGAGGTGGGGTCGCGCATCCCCGGGACACGCTGGAAGGCGGGCCACCCCGTACCTGAACCCCGGGGTGGCCCGCCGGATGGCAGATTGTGTCACATGGGCATAGCCTGCCGAATGTGAGCAGCCCCACCCCAGCACCAAACTCCGCCGTCCCGCTCTCCCTGACGGAGCGGCGCAAGGCGGAGACGCGTCTGCAGATCGCCCGCGCCGCGGCCGCCCTCTTCGTTCGGCAGGGCCTGCGCGCCACCCGCGCGGAGGACATCGCCCAGGCCGCCGGCATCGCCCCGCGCACGTTCTACCGGTATTTCGCCACGAAGGAAGAGGCCGTCGCCCCCCTCTACGCGGCGGGCGCCGAGCGCTGGGCCCGGGCCGTGCACCTCGCTCCCGCGGAACTGTCCGTCCCCGAGGCCCTGGAACACGCGGTACGGCACACCCTGACGCCCGGCGTGGGCGTCTCGGCGCCCTCCTGGGAGTGGGTCCGCACCCTCATCCGTCTCGCCGACGCGGGCCCCGCGCTGGGGAAGGTGTGGGCGGAGGTCTGTCACGAGTCGGAACGGACGCTGGCGGACGTGCTGGCGGGGCGGCTGGGGCGGACGGACGTGCCTGACAACGTTGCCGGTGCGCCCGAGTTGAGGTTCGCGGCGGCGGTGGCCGGAGCGGCGGTCCGGGTCGCCGTGGAGTCGTGGGCCGCGGGGGAGGGGCGGCCGGACGGGCCGGGGGGACCGGCCGAACTGGCCCTACGGAATCTGGCGGCGCTGCGGGACTTTCCTTGGGGGGAGTTGGCCGGGGGGCGGTGACCTTGGGGGGTTGGTGGCTTGGGCGTCGGGTCGAGGGGCGTGGTGGCAAGGAGCGTCAAGACAACGGCCTCGGGGCGAGGGACGTTTAAGCGTCGGGCCGAGGGGCGTCGGGCCGAGGGGCGTCAAGGCGACGGTGGCGGGGCGTGGGCGTCGGGGCGAGGGGCGTGGTGGCAAGGAGCGTCAAGACAACGGCCTCGGGCCGAGGGGCGTCGGGGTGAGGGGCGTCAAGGCGACGGTGGCGGGGCGTGGGCGTCGGGTCGAGGGGCGTGGTGGCAAGGAGCGTCAAGACAACGGCCTCGGGGCGAGGGGCGTTTAAGCGTCGGGCCGAGGGGCGTCGGGCCGAGGGGCGTCAAGGCGACGGTGGCGGGGCGCTGCGGTTGGGCGCCAGGGCCGTCGTGGACGAGGGCGCGGGGCCGTCGTGGACAGGGCGTGCGGGTAGGGCCGGTCAGTCCGCTGCCGCCCTGCTCAGCCGGCCGCCCAGGTTCCTGACGCAACGCACCAGTTCCGCCGGCTCGTGGACGGTGAACTCGCAGTCGACCATCGCCAGCCGTACCGCCATCCACTCCACGGCGTCCCCGCTCGTCGCGCGCAGGCGGCAGGTGTCCGCGTCGATCGGCTCGGGCGTGCCGAGCCACTGCGGCACGCGGGCCGCGACGAACTGCGCGGGGGCGGCGAAGGTGACGCTGAACTCGTAGGTCTCCTGCCG
This sequence comes from Streptomyces sp. NPDC003635, assembly GCF_053587635.1. NCBI lineage: Bacteria > Bacillati > Actinomycetota > Actinomycetes > Kitasatosporales > Streptomycetaceae > Streptomyces > Streptomyces sp. NPDC003635. The sequence continues at coordinate 373,233 of NZ_JBSFOK010000002.1, forward strand.
CCGGTACATCGACTGACGCAGATACTCGGCCGCGCTGCCCGTCGGCAGCTCGCGCGGGGCGAAACGGGCCCCGGTGGCGAAGGGGTCGCTGACCCGGTCCACCCGGAAGGTCCGCCAGTCGTCGCGGTCGAGGTCGTAGGCGACGAGGTACCAGCGGCGGCCGGTGGAGACGAGCCGGTAGGGCTCGGTCAGCCGGCGCGACTCCGTGCCGTCGCCCGCGCGGTAGGCGAACCGCAGCCGCTCCTGCCCGGCCACCGTCGAGGCCATCACGGTCAGTGTCTCCGGTGCGATGCTCGCGCCGTCGCCGCTGGTCAGCGGGGTGGTCGCGGCCTGGAGCGTGGCGACCCGGTGGCGCAGCCGGCCGGGCAGTACCTGTTCCAGCTTGGCGAGGGCCCGTACCGATGCCTCGTCCACGCCCGCCACCGCGTGCCCGGCGCCCGCCCGCAGCCCGACCGCGATGGCCACCGCTTCCTCGTCGTCGAGGACGAGCGGCGGCATCGCCTTGCCCGCGACGAGCCGGTAGCCGCCCTCGGAACCCTTGGTCGCCTGCACCGGATAGCCCAGCTCGCGCAGCCGGTCGATGTCCCGTCGGACCGTGCGCCGGGAGACCCCGAGCCGGTCGGAGAGCTCGCCGCCGGGCCATTCGCGGGGCGTCTGGAGGAGGGAGAGGAGCTGAAGCAGCCGGGCCGGGGTGTCTGTGGTCATGTCTTCGAGGATGCCCGACTACTAGGTCATGATCTGACCTAGTGAGGATCTAGCTTTACGTCATGACCTCCAGCGAGCCTCATCTCGAAACCACGGCCCAAGATCGGCGACGTTGGTTCGCCCTGGCCATCGTCATGACGGCGGCCTTCATGGACCTCGTCGACGTCACGATCGTCAACATCGCGATCCCGTCGATCCAGCAGAACGCCGGCGCCACCGAGAGCCAGATCCAGTGGATAACCGCCGGCTACGCCCTCGCCTTCGCGGCGGGCCTGATCACCGGCGGGCGGCTCGGCGACATCCACGGCCGCAAGAAGCTGTTCCTCCTCGGCATCGGCGGCTTCACGGTGGCCTCCGCGCTGTGCGGCTTCGCCGCGAACCCGGAGATGCTGGTCGCCTCCCGCATCCTGCAGGGCGCGATGGCGGCGCTGATGGTGCCGCAGGTGCTGTCGATCGTGCACGCCACTTTCCCCGCGCACGAGCGCGGCAAGGTGTTCGGGCTGTTCGGCGCCGTCGTGGGACTCGGGGCCGTGTCCGGTCCGCTGCTCGGCGCGCTGCTGACCGAGTGGAATCTCTTCGGCCTCGAATGGCGCCCGATCTTCCTCATCAACCTGCCGGTCGGCATCGCGGGCCTGATCCTCGGCAGCCGCTTCATCACCGAGTCCAAGGCCGCCCGGGCCCCCAAGCTCGACCTGGTGGGCGTGGGCCTGGTGACGCTCGGACTGCTGATGCTGCTCTACCCGCTGACCCGCGGCCGTGAGCTGGGCTGGCCGCTGTGGGGGTACGTCTCGATGGGCGGCGCGCTCGTCGTGCTCGGGGTGCTGGTGGCGTACGAGCGGCGCAAGACCGCGCGCGACGGCTCCCCGCTGATCGAACTGTCCCTGTTCAGGGTGAAGAGCTTCGCGGCCGGTATCGCCGTGCAGACCGTGTTCGGTGTCGGCCTCGGCATCTTCTTCCTGGTGTGGACGCTGTACATGCAGCTGGGTCTCGGCTGGGGGCCGCTGAAGGCGGGACTGACCGGGGTGCCGTTCTCGCTCGCGGTGTCCACGGCGGCGGGTCTGTCGGTGCAGAAGCTGGTGCCGCGGTTCGGGCGGGGCGTGCTGCAGGCGGGGGCGCTGGTGCTCGGACTCGGGGTGCTGCTCTACATGTGGGAGTCCGAGCGGTACGGCATGGACATCGCCCCCTGGCAGATGGCGCTTCCGCTGGTCGTGATGGGCGTGGGCATGGGGTTGATCGTCGCCCCGCTGACCGACGCGATCCTCTCCGAGGTGCCGCGCGAGCACGCGGGTTCGGCCTCGGGGCTGATCAACACGGTGCAGCAGATGGGGAACGCGCTGGGCCTCGGGCTGGTGTCGGTCGTGTTCTTCGGGGTGGTCGACGAGCGGATCGCGGCGGCCGGGCCCGCGGGTGTCGGTCCGGCGTTCGGGGACGGTTTCCAGCACGCGCTGGGTTGGGTGGCCGCTGTCATGGGCGTCATCTTCCTGCTGATGTTCGCGCTGCCTCGGCGGCCCGCGCAGCATCTGGAGGGTGGTGCGGAGGAGCTCTCCGGCGCGGAGGCCCGAGACGGGGACGCCGGGGAGAAGGTGCCGGTGCCGGTCGGCTGAGCCGGCGGATCGTCTGGAGCGAGGGCCCCGCGTCGTGGCGCGGGGCCCTTCCGCGTGTACGGGTCTCTGCCGCCGGAAGTCCGTTCATGCCCGAGTTGGGTCCGAACCTGTTTACTTTCCGGAAATCCCGGCGCAGCCTCCGGGTGAAACCACAAGTTCGGGCACCGGTCGGAGGCAAACGGACATGTACGCACCGGAGCGGCAGCAGGAAATCCTCCGGCTCGCCCGTGATGGCGGCCGGGTGGACGTGCTGTCGCTGGCCGAGGAGTTCCAGGTGACGGCGGAGACGATCCGCCGGGACCTGAAGGCGCTGGACCGCGCCGGCCTGGTGCGCCGGGTGCACGGTGGCGCCATACCGGTGGGCCGTCTCGACTTCGAGCCGGACCTCGCCGAACGCGAGTCCACGGCCGCCGACGAGAAGGACCGCATCGCCAAGGCCGCCCTCGCGGAACTCCCGACCGAGGGCACGATGATCCTCGACGCCGGTACGACGGTCGCCCGCCTGGCCGCCGCCGTCCCGCTCGAGACCTCGCTCACCGTCGTCACCCACAGCCTGCCGATCGCGGCCCGGCTCGCGGACCACCCCGGCATCCAGCTCCACCTCGTCGGGGGGCGCGTACGACACCGCACGCGCGCCGCCGTCGACGCCTGGGCGCTGCGGGCGTACGGCGAGATCCGCGCCGATGTCCTCTTCGTCGCGGCCAACGGCTTCTCGGCCGACCACGGCCTGACCACCCCCGACCTCGCCGAGGCGGCGGTGAAGCGCGCGGCGGTGGCCGCGGCCCGCCGGGTGGTGCTGCTCGCCGACTCCTCCAAGCACGGCCAGGAGCACTTCGCCCGCTTCGGCGACCTGAGCGACGTGGACCTGCTGATCACTGACAGCGGGCTGAGCCTCGAAGACGCCGCCGCCATCGAGCGCGGCGGCACGGAAGTAGTGCGCGCATGATCCTCACCGTCACCCCCAACCCGTCCCTGGACCGCACGTACGAGGTCCCCTCGCTCGACCGTGGCGAGGTCGTTCGCGCCACCGGCGAGCGCATGGACCCGGGCGGCAAGGGCGTGAACGTCTCGCGTGCCGTCGCCGCCGCCGGACGGCGCACGGTGGCGGTGCTGCCCCTGGGTGGTGCGCCGGGGGCGCTCGTCGCCAGTCTGCTCGCCGTGCAGGACATCGAGGTCACGGCGGTGCGGATCGCCGGGGCCACCCGCTCGAACATCGCGCTCGCCGAGCCGGACGGGGTGCTGACGAAGATCAACGCGCCGGGTCCGGAGCTCTCGGTGGCCGAGCAGGAACTGCTGCTGGAGACGGTGCGCGAGCACTCGCGGGACGCGGACTGGATCGCGTGCTGCGGGAGCCTGCCGCGCGGGCTCGCGCCGGCGTGGTACGCCGATGTCGTGGCGCGGGCGCACGCGGGGGGCGCGCGAATCGCGCTGGACACCTCGGGGCGTGCGCTGCTGGAGGCGTTGCGTGAGCGGCCCGACGTGGTGAAGCCGAACGCGGAGGAGCTCGCGGAGGCTGTCGGACGCCCCCTGTCGACGGTGGGCGACGCGGTGAAGGCGGCCGAGGAGCTGCGCGAGATGGGCGCACGCGCCGTGCTCGCGAGCCTGGGCGCGGACGGGCAGTTGCTCGTGGACGACGCGGGCGCCTGGTTCGGCAGCGCGCGGGTGGACACCGTGCGCTCCAACGTCGGCGCCGGCGACTCCTCGCTCGCGGGCTTCCTCATCGCCGGCGGCAGCGGCCCGGAGGCGCTCGCCTCCGCCGTCGCGCACGGCGCCGCCGCCGTGCAGCTGCCCGGCAGCGTGATGCCGTCGCCGGGCGACCTGGACCCCTCGGCCGTCACGGTCACGGCGGAGGTGCCGGTGGACCGCGTACTGAAGGAGCCGGTGTCATGACGTACCGCCCTGTGCTCTCCGCTGATCCGGCCACCCCGGCCGTGGAAGGGCGAGGCTCCTCGTTACGCGCCGAGACCTGCGGATGGCGGGGCCGACTGAGTCGTCCCGTTGCCCGGGGAGTGCGGGGTTTCCCCGGCCTCGCCTCAGCCACCCCTCCCCACCGCACCTCCGTCCCCACCCCCGTCCCCACCCCCGCCCACGCCACTGCCCGGGCGATACGCGTGCGAAGGAGCTCGCGATGAGCGACATGATCACCGCGGACCTGGTCGACCTCGACCTGTCCGCCGACACCAAGGAAGCCGCGGCCCGCGCCCTCGCCGAGCGCATGGTCGCGCTGGGCCGGGTGACCGACCTCGACGGCTTCCTCGCCGACGTCGCCGCCCGCGAGGCCCAGATGCCGACCGGCCTCGACGGCGGCATCGGCATCCCGCACTGCCGCAGTGAGCACGTCACCGAGCCGACGCTCGCGTTCGGGCGCAGCGCGGTCGGCGTCGATTTCGGCGCCGCGGACGGTCCGGCGGACCTCATCTTCCTGATCGCCGCTCCGGCCGGCGCGGACGACGCCCACCTGACGATCCTGTCGTCGCTGGCGCGGCAGCTGATGAACGCGGAGTTCACCGACGCGCTGCGGTCGGTGCGGGACCCGGGGTCGGCCGCGGCGCTGATCCGTGGGGAGGAGGTGCCGGGGGCGCAGACCGGCGCGGAGGGCGCTTCCGAGGGCGCGCACGGCGCTGAGGGGGGCGCGAGCGACGTTGTTGAGGGTGCGGGTGGCGCTCTTGGGAGCGCGAGCGACGCTGGGGAGAGCGCGAGCGGCGCTGTAGGGGGCGCGCGCGGCGCGCAGAGCGTCGCCAAGGACTCCGCTGCGGCGCCGGGGGCACCGAGCACTACTGGCCCGCCCTGCCGGAACCGACCCCCCTCGACCAGCCCGG